>CAZXWD010000001.1:0-81592 GCA_964644135.1 uncultured Bacteroidales bacterium
CATCGCCGGGACATCGAATCCCGGCTCTGCGTTTGGTTTTTTTTATCCTTATCTTAAATTTTATTCTATGGAAAAGCTATTTCTATCGGTGTTGCACGCAGCTTTGATGTGTTCACACCATCGCAACAAATCAGATGTCAGGGCATTTGACGATCTCAACATGAATGCCGTCCAGCGCCTGACCGAGAACAAGCTGCTTGTGTTCGGACTCTATGATGTCGTATTTACGCAGTATTATGGTACGCTCCAGCTTCGCGTCGATAATACCTACAGCCTCGACGTGGTAGATCGTGGGCAGGAACTTTTCTTCTATATCAAAGAAAGGTTTCCTGAACCAATACGACAAGGGTAATTCGATTACCCTTTTTTTTAATCAATAAAATCATCTATCATGAAAACACTGTTAATTATCATTTTCTCGCTTTTCCTGGTTACGGCATTTTCCCAGCAGAGCGAATTCCGTCTTGAGACGTATACCGACGAGGGATCAACGAACTACCTCGAGAAAAATGCCTACTCGAGTACCTACACGGTGCACATCGAAAATGTGCCGCTGAAAAAGGCAACCGACCTGTTCTTTGATAACAGCATCAGTGCCCGGACATCATCCGAATTTGAGATGAACGGCACCCCGGTGATCAAAGTGGATTATGATCAGACAAGAACGTACCGGCTCAACATGTTTGGATCTGATACGGCATTTACCCGTGTCAGTGATGTGAGAAAGCGGACAAGCCAGGAAATAAAACGCCGGTACAAATAGCAAGGGAAAAGGCGTGAGAGGGTGTCTTACCACTCTCTCAACGTCTTCCCTACCTATCCATCCCTTTCCCTCTTCTCCTCTTTTTTTTACCATTCTTTCAGCTTTTTAATTGTAAACTAAAAAAGAAAGGAAACTACGAAATGAAAAAGCAAAGTATTTTCTCCGGCGGCTTCACGTCGGAAGAACCGGTACGCGATTACAAAGAACTCGCAGCCGGTGAGCACCACGTCCGCATTCAAAGGATTGAAATGGTAACGGACAGGATCTCGAACCTCAACAACAAAGACCGCAAGGACGTTGACCTGCCGTGGTCGGATGAAACCGATCAAATGGCGGTTGTCTTCCGCGCAGTCGATAACAGCGGAGGCATAGTTCACCGCTTTAACGGAGCCGGGTTCAAACGCTTTGACGAGCTGAAGAACAAGAAAGGCTTCATATCGGCAGGCGAAGAGGGCTACGCCGTAAGCGAAAAGACGGGCAAGAGGGTGATTGATCCCGAACGTACACAGAAGTGTGCCAACATTGTCAACGACCTGTTCGACGCTGCTTGCACCGTTGAAAGGGACGAAGACGGGGACATCACAGAAGTCACACCATTGCCGGTAGGCAGTACGCCGAATGACTTGGTCGGTTGCGAATTGACCATCACGGTATTCGAGAAGACGTACGGCGAATCTACCAGCATGCGTATGAAAAGCCCCAAGAGGATTTCGGTCGGAACCCAGGTACCGGCAGAAGAAGAAGACGACAACTTCTAAAAAACATCCTCACCAGAAGAGGAGGCGCCTGACGGCGCCTCTTTTTTTTCAGTGGAAGACGAAAGGAAGTCCATCGGATCAGCAGGCCCGTCAGAACTGATACCAGGAAGTGGCTCAGCAGTCTCCTTTGATATCATATCGGCAAACGCTACCCGATCCCCGTTGAAGACAAAGGCAGGATTGATGTAATAAATAATTTTCGATGTGCTCCTTGCAAGAAGATCCCTGGCGCACAATTCTGCCAGTGCCTCATAGATCGGCCTGTGAGAATTGTACCCGGACACTTCCCGGATATCATCCCAGTCAATCATGACAAAGTCCTGGTCTTTTTTCAAGACCTGTAGTATGTACCATAAAACCCGCTGTGCTTTTTTCGAAACATTTAGCCACGAAGACAGGTGCCTGGTATATAATTTGACAAAACGCTCATCATCGACAACCCTGTTACGAACCAGCATGCTGAAACCGGTTACCTCCCCGGTCCGCAAATTGACAATCTGCTCACCGTCCTTTTTGAAATATGAATACTTCCTGGTAGTCTTGACCTCACTGTTGGGTATAAATGGATTGCTCTTGAACTGCTCAAGCTCACTCACACCCTTGAAGTCTACATCACGATCCCTGTAAGGTGTTAAATTTTTGTTGTTCATAGATATCTTTTGGAGTTACATCGTTAAGTGAGCAAATATAGGCCATTTTTTTTACAAAATAAAGGAAAAAGTAGCGATTTAGTGCGGAAACCGTAGCATAAAAGTGCGGAAACCAACGCATGACCCCCCATGAGTCCCAGTACGTTACAAAGGTTCCTTCTTATATTCTTATATACAGGGGGCAAGACCTGCCATAAATGTTACATTTTGGGCGTATTTGTACACTGCGTAGCCCACCTTCGCGGTAGAGGAGGTTTGGCATTATGATACACTTTGCTTACATTTGTAAAAAGCGTACGAATATGGAAGAGTGGAGCAGGGAAGATTTATCGAGGTATTTACAGACTGGCAGGCAGCCTGTTGAGGCAGATGGCAAAGTACAAAGTAAGGGGGGTGCGAAGAAAAACCCGCGGGTAAAGAACGCGGTTGTTGTAGAGGCGGGAAATATCAGATTCGCATCTAAGCTGGAGAAGCATTTTTACGACAGGCTTATTTTTTATAGCATACCTTTTTATTTTCAAAGGCGAGTACAGTTACAGCCTGGTTTTGATTTTGAGGGAAAGAGGGTAAGGCCTATTTATATGGTTCCGGACTTTTATTTTGATTGGGAGTATAGTGTATATGACACCAAGGGTTGGGCGACGGATGTAGCGAAGTTAAAGTGGAAGATGTTCCGTTACCGTCACAGGGGGACATCGATGCGAGTGGTACATGTAAAGGATGTAAAGGAGGCAGAGAGGGAGTTGATGTTATTGATGGCCAGGTGGCGGACGTGGTTATCGCACAACGGGGAGGTTTACAGGGACAGGTATGAGGGTTTGCATCCTCATTTGAATATTCAGGGGTAATGAGCAGGTTTATAGGTACAGGAGTGGGGATATCGGATCCGGATGTTATTCCGTATAGTTTGCCAGAAGGTTACCGGTTTATCTTTTTTTCCAAAACTAATATTATGGAAAACAACAGCGAGTTATTTCGGCTGGGCATTTACCATGCCTTGATAAGCGATTACACCACGAACAAGCGTTACGCTCCTGTAGGTCTTTGCAGGATGATCATGCAGATTTTGGGTGCGCGCCTGGGTTATAAAGCAGAATATTCTTATAGAGACTGCCCGGTTTTTACCGGTGAAGTTAACAAGAAAGTAACTGATGCTATTCGGGGTTATCAAACGGATCCTCATGAGAAGCAGATGAGGTTTTATCCGGAGCTCCGCACCTCGGCAGATGTACTTCATCAGATTGGCGAACCTGTCTTTGTCTCTAGTGGTTATTGGACCGGAACCGCCGAAGCGGGTCTTAAGCTGCGTCACAGGATCGTTATGGGAGCCATAGACATTCTAAAGGAAAAGATGGGGGCTGACTTCTGCAGGGTTGTTGTGCTCAATCGCGATATAACCAAAAAGGACTGTTCGTGGCTTACCAGGGATTATGCAAGGGGCGAGGCGTTTTATGCTGTAAAGAACGTAGATCTGTGGTTAACAGAAGAGAAACACATAGCTGTGACCAAGAATGTTCATGACATAGGTATTACGGCCATTCCTGCTAATGCCTTATACAGTTTAACATATTAAAGCCATGACAAAAAAACACTATACAGAATATTTGAACCGGGTAGGAGGATCTCTTGATGAAGATGAATTTATCATTGGCGGTAAATTCAGAAGGGGTTACTATCCTAATCGTTACGGTGAGGCCCTGAGAAGGTACGATCCGATTGCATTCGAGGTTGGTTATAACGAATTCAACAGAAAACAAACATAGAAAGGAGTTATTATGAATGAACAAACAAGGACACAGTCTTCTTATCCTAAGCCGCCTGAAGGAGTGCCGGAAAGCATAGGGAGGTACAGGTGGGCTGACAAATCTTCCCGTCTGACGATGCGTTTGGTAATCTACCAGGGGCTTCAACGAATAGCCAAATATGATTTTCTTAAGCGTGAGGGGCTATGTCAAATGGTTTATGTAACCCTGGGAAGCATGTGCGGATTTCCTATTGATGATCTTAAAGCAGCTGTTCTATATCCGGCAACAAGCCGAGATAAAACAAGTTCTGAATCTTTTAGGAAATGGATAAAAGATGAGCCGCTGAGTCCTTTTAAAAACCTGGTGAATTATCCGGAGTTGATCCAGGCTGCCACAATCATAAAGAAAGAATATGATAAACATCGATTGGTATCACATCCTTTTCGTACTCCCCAGAGGGCGGACATGCCGGATGAAGGTTACTGGTTCTATAATAACAACAACGGTTATAAAGCACGCCTCGAGGTCATTTCGTTGGCCATTAAAATTGCAACCGAGGACCTTGATGAGCTGAACAAACAAAAATCTGAAGAGCAGTACCGCAGAAAGGAGGAGAAATGATCTATTACATATGGATACAGATTAAAGGCTGGCTGCAAAGTCTTTTCATGCCACATCCTCAGAGAATGTCAAGAAAAGGCCTGCAGAAAACAATACGGCTATATCAGAGGATTCACAGAGAATCTTATGAGAGCCTTAAAATTGTTGTTATGGAACCTGAAAGTGCAAAGGCCCAGCAGATCCGTGAACAAGTCAAACAAGCTGTTGCTAACGAAGAACGCTTGTGGTATGGCAGACAAGCCGAAAAAGAACAGGCAAAGCAGAAATGGGAAGCTGAGAAAAAAAAAGCTGTAGATGAGGGCATTGCTGCACATGAAAAAATCGAAAAAGAAATGAGCGAGACAAATGAACATGCAAGCCCTCCAGTGCTCATGGAAACAATAGTCAATAACGGGGGTCTGGAACCATATATCAGGGAAGCCTGCAGAGTGGGCAAGATTCCCTGGACCTGTTCGATGTATTTTGATGATTGTCTTCATCGTCATTTTGACGGCAAATTAGAGCAGGAAACCTATGAGGAGACAAAACAAAGAAGGGCTGAAGAAGACAAAACACGGCCGGATATTCCCGATATCTCTCCTTAGATTATCCTTATCATAAACATATTTAAGCAGCCGGATCCTTCCGGCTCTTTTTTTAATCAAATAATCAATCGCTATGAATAAAAAAACATTAGAAAAGGCAAAAGCCCTTCATGAAAAACTTGGCAAAGTTTACCGGATCGTTAATCTGCATTCAGTGCCAAAAAACCCTACAACGAAAATCGAACCTTCTAAAAGAGGTGAGCAGAAAAAACACATCGGTCTTATCGAATTTACTCTTCCTGTAACGATAAAACCTGAAAAAACTAAACCCGAGGAAGCTCATATTGCAATCAGAATAGAAGAAAATTCTGATGGCAGCTTTGAGATTTCAGCAAATGCTTACTTTATGGATCGTACCAGTATCAAACTTTATCCAGGCGAAGATGAAAAGCTTATCGATGCAATAGCAACACTTGGCCGTGTTTTCAGAAACGCGATCATGGATGAGCTGGACCGCTGGAAAAGATCTGTTCAGAAAGAGTTCGACGAATTGCAAATCATTGATGAAGAGGAGGAGTAATTATGGAACTGAAAAAAGTAGGCAAGTGGTGGACAACACAGGTTCAATACGGTGCTTATACCATTGAGATCCGTTCAGGCAAAGAACACGGTATGAAAGCTCATGCCATATTACATGACCGAAACGGCGAAAAGGTAGTGATGAAGACAAGGCATTACCAATTTATCAAGCCCCAGGAGCTTATCGAAAAAATGAAGTACCTCATTGACAGGGAAGACAGAATGCATGTTGCCTGGCTGTGGTGCGACGAGAACGATAAGTCTACCGAATTCATGATTGAATTTATGAAAGATGCTGCCAAAGATCTCGACTACGATGCTGTAGTGAGTTTTTTACAGCGTATGGACGGCAAAAAACGCGGGGCCTGGATATACAACTATTCAAAAATGGAGGAACAGGTATGAGTTATTATGTGACAACACAGGGAAGGAACAACTTGACTTTGTTTCTTGTTGATCGCAGGTTCACGAAAAAACAGTGGTGGACAACTGATTTGTCCTTGGCCATTGAATTCCGTAAACGTTCGGCTGCAGAATATTCGTGCAAAAGGCTACGCTATAAAGATCCTTGTGTGGTCGACAGTAGAACTGCCAATCAAATAGCAGCAGAAAACCTGCATATTGAATGTGAGCTGGATGAACATCCTTTTTCCAGTGAAGCTCTTGGGCAGGATTAAAACAGAAAGTAACGTTTAAGAACTAAGGTAGGTCAATAGCTTACCTTTTTTTTTAACCTATAAATCCAGTATTATGCCAAGAACAAAAAAACAAACAGATTACGAGGTGCCTGTAGCCGAAAAAGGCAGCCTCTGGTACTTTGTGACCATTACCGGTCTCACTCCATACATGCAGCATCGTATGGATACCAAAAAACTCAAAGAATGGGAAACCGCCCGCGGCAAAATTATCGAACGCGACGGGGTGAACAAGGATGAATCTCTCAAAGCAGATTTTCATTCCTACATTGAATTCCCAAACGGCAACAAACAAGAAGGTGTTCGTTACTACATCCCGACAGTCCAGATCAAACAGTCTCTTGTCGGTGGCGGTGGTTATGTCAAAAGCAAAGTTGGCAACGCCAGGCGCTCGATGAAGAATGTTGTTGCAGCTATGTTTTTTGTCTATTCTCCTTTTTCGGAAAACAGGGAGCGCATCTATATTAATCACTGGGACGAAATAGATATACGTACAGCTCTGAACCACGCTTCCAAGGCCAGGATAGTAACCTACAGGCCAAAATGGAACAGATGGGAGATATCCTTCTATTTGAGGGTGCACAACGACACGGTTACCGATGAGGAAGTTGCCTCAATTTTGTATCATGCCGGATCTTACCAGGGTATTGGAAGTTACCGCCCCGAACATCAAGGACATTTCGGAACGTTTAAAGTGACCAAGCTGACCCGTCTGGCCGAAGCGCCGGAAGGGATTGTTACGGTTTAAGTTACGTGTAGCTTTGTATAGCGGAGCTTCTTATAGTTGGGTAGAGTAACATAATGTCAAGTAAAGCGATGTTAAGTATTTCATTGGGCTATGTATTGTAATCCGGTGTAATGTGTTGCAATGCGAAGTATTTTCTTTGTTCAGTGAAGTAATGCTCTGTGATGGAAAGCAGTGAGGTGTAAAGCAGGGTTGTGCTTAGCGAAGTATTTTGCTGCATTGTATTGTTCCGTATGGTATAGTATTTTACAGTAAAGTAATGCTATGTCTTGCCAAGCGGTGTAATGCCAAGTGTTTTCATGTTATGCGACGCAGTGTATCGTGATGTGAAGCGACGTATTTTATTGTAATATCTCAAAGTATCGTATTGAAAAGTGTGGCGATGCGGTGCAAGGTTGAGTATAGTATTGTTTTGTATAGTTCAGTATCGCAATGCACAGTCAAGTTACGTTTTTCAATCTGGAGCTGAGCGCAGTTGAGTTCAGTGATGTCTCGTACAGTATAGTATTTTATCGTGAAGCGGTCTTAAGTTAAGTTTCGTATTGTTAAGCGATTTACTGTCATGTACTGTACTGTCAAGTATTGTATAGTAAAGTGATTTAGCGTCATGCAATGTAAAGCACTGTAATGTTATATAATATTCAAGGATAGGCTAAAATAGCTTATCCTTTTTTTTAACCATTAAATCAATAGCTATGAAAAACATGGAAATAATACCTTGCCCCATCTGTAAAGGTTCAGCGGAAAAAGTCAATATGTTTGATAACCTTTATGTTATTAAACATGCTAAAAACTGTTCATTGACTAGTATAGCCCCTGCAATAAAACATTATACTGTTCTGCACGATGAAAAATCGGCAAATGAATGGAACGCGTTTTGTAATTTGGTTATTAATCCTGACAGATTGGAAGATATCGCCGTTCGTTTCTTCCGGTATGCTCATGCACGAATGCATCAGATGTCAATCCGTGAAATATGGAAACAATTTGTCGAAGTGGATCAGGGCGTTTAAAGGAAAAAATTATCTTTGTTTTCACTCTTTACATTAGAAAACCCAAAATCCGAGGCTGTGGCGGGTCAAATAAGTGTTTAACAATGGTGTATCACAATTTTGAAATGAAACCCGCCCAGCCTTCTTACATCGCAAGGTGGAGCAGTCAGGTCAGCTCGTCGGATTCATGATCCGGAGGCCGCAGGTTCAAATCCTGCCCTTGCTACGAAGTTTCTGATCAGAAACAAAGATCTTTGAGGCCGAGTCAGACATGACAAATAAGAAGCAATGAAACAGATGGATACGGTATGCGTATGGACGGCCTGCTTTGAAAGATCTTAACGGATTAATTATTTTATGATTAATTATTTATTCAGCCTGAAAAAGAATAATACCGGTGTTGATCCGTGCCGGTTTATTTTACCCGTTTACATTCTGGGAAAATTTTTAATACATTTATCATATGAAAGACGATGAGAGGATTTGTGACCGCTGCCGCAAATTTGTAATCGAGCCATCAGCAACGATTGAATATTGTGAAGAACAGCGTTTCCACGGAGCTGACCGTTTTTATGTCGAGGAAAGGATTAACGGGAATATCAAAACCTGTTCAATGTTTGACAGAATCGAAAAAACTAAAGGAAATGGCGGGTAAAAACCTGTCAGATCGTTCTTTTTGGGTTAGTAAGACCACATCGGGCTGGTGACACCTTTGAGTGCATCAGCCCTTTTTTTAACCAATAAACCAGTACTATGAAAAACATGATCAAGTCAATTTTTAAGATCCTGGTAGTGATATTCAGTGCTGCTTTGCTAATCAAAGCATGTACCAGTTGCCAGGTTATGCGTTCCTGTGATCAAACAGTATATATGTTACAGGACAGACACTACGGATATTGCCAGATCTATCAAATAGATCCGCACAATCCGGACCATGAAAAGTTCTTCAGTGGAATATGTACGGCCACGGTTGAAAACGATACTGTATGGCTGGAACGGACTCATGCAGTCACTCTCGATAAAGCCATTAACGAGATGATCAACGTGCCTGCAGAGAGGTTTACCGAGTATATCGTTACAGTCGATGATACCACTTCATTCTCGATCTATACCAATATGAACGAGCTGACCATGGAAAACACCCTTACGCTTTGGCAATATGATATGCCTGAGTTAAGCCAGAGAACGCTGATCCTATATATTAAGTCGTATATTTCTGAAGGATTCGATGCGTTCAGGTCAAAAGAAGAAAAAGAACGGTTCATGGATTAAATTATCCTATCTTTAACCACCTACGATCCCGGGCCTGCCGGCTCTCTCCTTTATTACGGCAGTAAGCAATCATTGGCAATGGCCGGTTTGGTTCGGGATCTTTTTAAAGAATAAAAAACAAACAATATCATGGCAAAAACAAGCAAAGAATTACAGGTTGAACAAGTCAAAGGAATGGCTTTGACAAAATCCAATATTGAAAACAGGGCAGAAAAGATCCTTTCGCTCGTTGAGGAAGGCCACATTTCGCCTCTTACTGCTATTCACATCAGCAAGTCCTTGTCCGAAATGGCCAAGATAATAGACAACGCCGTTAAAGCAGATGTTATCGATAAGATTGAAGAGGCAGAAGGCAATAAGATCAATCAAAACGGCGCTGAAATAAGCCTTGCCAGCAGGACCAGTTATGATTATTCCGGATGTCATGCCTGGAATAAGTACAAGGCAATAGTCGATGAGATCCAGGATTTGATGAAGACTACAAAAAAGGCCATTAACCACAAGGAATATGGCCAGATCAAACCGGCAAGGAAAAGCTCAACGAATTATCCGAAGATAAAATTGCCGAATTAAAGCGGCAAATTTTGCACTCCATGATGCAGCGGTGCGTCATGATTTTTGCATAGTGTAGGTCTGCCCGGAAACGGGCAGGCCTTTTTTTAACAAATCTAATCTGATATGAACATAAGAACTTATGGAAACAATATACCGGATATTAACTGGTATGATCACATCATTGTGTATTTCAGTGGCGGTAAAGATTCGACTGCCTGTGTTTTACATTTACTCGAACTGGGTGCTGATCCTGAAAAAATAGAACTTTGGCATCATTCGATTGATGGCGCTGAAGGTGGTTATTTTATGGACTGGCCATGTACAGGAACCTATTGTCGTGCTTTTGCCAACCTTGTCAATTTGCCTATTTACTGGTCATGGAGACAGGGCGGATTTTATCGTGAGCTCTGGCGGGAAGACGAACCTACGGCTCCAATCTATTTTGAAGAACGTAATGAAAAGGAAGATCTTTTTCCAATTCGTAACAAAACAAAGCTCAGAAAGGTAGGTGGTAATGGATCAGTAGGAACCCGGAAGAAATTTCCACAAGTTTCGGCAGATCTCAATACACGCTGGTGCACGGCTTATTTGAAGATCGATGTGGCAGCTGCTGCAGTCCGGAACCAGGAAAGGTTCAAAGGCAAGAAAATATTAACTGTATCTGGTGAAAGAGCAGAAGAATCGCCCAACAGGAAAAGATACAAGGAGTTTGAACCGGACAGAACGGATCTTCGCAGAAGTACAAGGCGGTTTCGTCATGTAGACCGCTGGAGACCGATCAAGATGTGGAAGGAGCAGAAAGTATGGGATATCATCCGAGGAAATACGATCATGCCGCACCCGGCATACCGGCTCGGCTGGGCTCGTTTAAGCTGCATGATGTGCATTTTTGGCTCAGCGGACATGTGGGCCACGATATACCATTACGCTCCTCAGATCGTCCGGAATATGGCCCAGGAGGAAGAAAAAACAGGCCTGACCATTAACCGGAAATATTCGATCTTTGAACAAGTCAAACGAGGCAAGGTCTTTAAAATCGATGTAAATGATCCTCAAAGATTATGGGAAGAGGCTATGTACCCAATTTATTCCGGTGAAGTCACAACCTTTCATGTTGATGCCTGGGAGTTGCCGGCAGGCGCTTTTGGAGAGAATGCCGGGCCAATTTGATTACCCCTTTCATTAACCAATAAAATCACTATGCTATGTCTGCTTATTATTCATTCAGTAAAAGAAAAGTCCAAAAGCTTCTCAAAAGCCACAATGAAGAGGCCAGGACAATCGTTAGTCAAATGAAAATCAATCCTCATACCGGAGTAGGCAGCGTGTTTACTTCGTCTGAAGATTTGATTAATTTAATGGATAAGTTAATCAGGATGTAAAGATGCACCTGGCTAACGGGGGAAATTATAGAAGGGCCCAAAATCGGGCCCTTTTTTTAATGCTTAATCTTATGGAAAACCCGCTTAATTACGACATATCAAAGAAAGGATGGTACAAAATGACAGTTGCAGAACAGTTTCACAGGCCGGCCAGGGAAATTGCCATAACAGGGCCATACAGTAAAATAGATCCGATGGAAGGGATAGAAGAAGAGTACTATTGTGTAACGATTCTTTTTCCCGGTGATGATCCGCATTACAACGAAAACCATTCTATGGAATGTCCATCAGAAGAAGATGCCTGGGAATATGCCAGGCAACTGTCCGGAAAAAGAAAAATATTCAACATTAACAAATATTGATATGAATGCACAACAAGCTTACAAAGAATTGCAAATCCGAAACCTCCGGGAAAGTGTACAAAACCTTGAAGAGATGGGTGCGATCATTATTTTGCCTGAGAATGTAGAGGCAGATCTGACCAAACTTAAAAGGAAAGAGGAAAAAGCTGAAGAACGCGAAAAGAGGAAGTTTAAAAGAGAATGCAAAGATTCCTATGAACATATGGATGCCTTTGAATATGCAGCAGACGGAAACTTTGATGTCCTAATGGATTCAATCGTTCCTGCCTGTTGCAAACATGGCTGTCAGGTGGAGCCGGACGGTCATTGCATGCATGGCAATCCGAGTATTCTTTTGGCAAATGGATTAATTTAGTAATTTTAAAACCGATACGATCATGAAGCTATTTCGTATTTTATCTAAAAAAGAGGTGGAAGAATTCAAAAGAAAGGCAAGAATTGATTTCAATCCGGCTGTAGACCAGATCAATTCTATGTGGCATCCGGTCTATGTAGCAGAGTGCTTGCAAATGATAATGGAAGCATATGATTATCCTGGCACAGTAACCCTCACTCATCATGACAGCGGGAAAAAACTTGTCAGGAACCACCTGGAGATTTTTGATCCTAAAAGAAAGAGCAAAGCCGATCGCACAAGATATGTAGCCTGGGCAGTGTTTTCATATATAGGAGCGAAGAATGAAGAATACAGAAAGTCATTTGAGGCGCCTGTAGAAACCCCTGAAGAGGACTTTTGGAAAATTGCACCCAAAGTAATCTATCAATAAATGAAAAACCAAACGCAATGAATGACACTGACATCACACACTTTGAGGACACCTACAAAACGTACCAGAAAAGGTATCATGAACTTGTTCAGATACCTAAAAGAGAACGTACTTCCAAGCAGCTTAAAGCTATGCAACGGATCAAAAAGCGTTCTACTGAACTCCGGCAACAGATCCGGGAAGCAAAAAAGAAATAATTATCCTTACTTTAAATCATGATTCGATGATACTGATAACACCAGAAGAGGGAATAAAGTCCGTTCTATCCGTACTATTAAAGTCCTGATAGTCTCGGCGCGGCGAGTGTTAGGAAGTTTCTTCGTTGGCGGTCATGATAAAGAGGTGCTCAGTTGCACCTCTTTTTTAAACAAATCATATGTTAATTGAATACGATAATATCGGGATAGCTTTCAGGATCGCAATGAAAGACTTTGGTTTTAGAGAAAAGTACGTTGAACAAATCGAACAAGCATGTGAAAGCACCACTATATGGGCAAGTTGGCTTGTTCTTAATACCGAAACAAACAAGCTGTGTATATCATGGATACTTTACGACGGGGAAAACGACAAACTTGTCAAGGCCATCCTTTGCGATAATATCCTTGAAATGAAAAACTATATTACATCTACAGGAACTAAACTTGACAAGCCTGTTATATACAAAACTATTGCAGAATTTGACTATATCATAGAATCGGCACTGGTACAACATGGCCGGTATTTGTTAAAAGACAATCCTGTTTCTGCTAATTGAATTAATTAACTTTTTCTTTAAATCTTTAAATACGTATTATGGAAGAGAATGCAAACAAAGCCTTAACCTTTGGTTTCGAGGAGGGCCAAGACGTAGCTACGATCAGCAAAGAACAAATCGACGGAACCCTTGAAATGTTAAACTCAAGACGTGAACCATTGGCCAACAGGCCGGTACAGATCGGTGAATTCATCGATGTGGTCAATGAACTGTTCGATAAGAATAACCTCATTGCCAATCTGGAGGAAATGGAAGTCAATAAAAAGTTCTGCCGTATTGTTGCCCCGAAAGAAGTGGGCCGACTGAGCAAGGAAATGATCATCGAGGCAGGATACTGGCTTATCGAAAAGATGATCCTCAAATTTGTAATGCCCAACCATTCAGAAAAAGGATATGCAGCCTGTATGGCAGTATCCTTCAATGACAAGGGGATACAGGTGGCCTGGGGGACAAACGTTGCCTCATGCAATAACCTGTGCGTTTGGGGCGAAAACACCATGTCGACCTATCAAAACAAGTACAACCAGAAAACCGCCTGGGATCACATATTGCTTAGGCTCGAAAAGTGGATGAGCGAAGTCGAACAAAAGTTCGATTTTGACCGTAAGGTAATTCAGTACATAATGAATACCAGGTTTGACAATACCGAGGGAGAAATGGTTCGTAAGATCATCGGTGATTTGATGATGCGTGCCGTTGAAAGCACTTATATTGATACAAGAGCCGAAAGGATTTTCAGTATCAACGACATGTCCAGGTTTACTCAGCATGTGCTTGAAAACCCTGAAAAACTAAGCAAAAACCCCACAGTATGGGATCTGTACAATTACGGAACAAATATTCTCAATCCGGCTAAAACCGATCCTACGGTTATGATTGATGTCAATCGCAACTGGGGAAAATATGTCATGGAAAATTTTGTTCCGGATATCAACGATAAGCTGGAGCAGACAGTATTGGTTTAATGGTTGAACATGCTTATCGTGAGGGTTACTTCGGTAGCCCTCTTTTTTAAACATAAAAAAACAGATACCTATGCTAAAAGAATTAATGCCAATTTTAGAGACGGCAAGTTTGAGAATGAAGTTTACCAGAAATGGTGAACAGATTGTCGTCAGGATCATTCCGGACATAGTCGATGAAAACGACAAAAAGATACCTTTCACTCCCGTGGTTTTAAGCGGGAAACCGGAAGATATAGAGGAAAAGATCGAAAAAGATGTTGTTGCAGCCTTTAACGGCCTGACATTAAACATTGAGAACATCAATGCTTTTATTGAAAGTGTCAAACAACAGGAGGAAGCCAAAAAGAAAGACGCAAAGAAAAGCACTTCTTCTGCAAAGAAAAGCAATCCAAGCAAAACATCAACAACTAAATCTGAACCGGTCAAAGATGAAAAGAAAGAACCTGCAGGCACAGACCTTTTCGAACAAAAGAAAGAAAGTCCCGATAAGGAAAAAACTGCAAAGAAAGAGCCTGCTGAAAGCAGTGATGAAAAGAAAAAAGACGCTGTTGATAACTCCGGTCTTTTCAATCAAGGCGACATGGATCCAGACGAAGAATTTTAAAAACAAATACAGCTATGGAAAAAGCGAACATACCAAGAAAATTTATTCTCAAAGAGGGCGGCAAAACAATAGAGTTACCAGATCCAAGCCCTACTATGAGCCCTCAAAAAGTTAAAGAATTCTATGAGGACGAATATCCGGATCTTGTAAACGCAAAAGTTTCATCAGGAGATATAAAAGATGACTGCATTGAATACGAATTCAACAGATCACTGGGTACTAAAGGATGAACAGTTTATTAAGGAGGCACTTGCTATATTCAAAAGCAAAAGATTTGCCTTGTTAAAAAACGAACCGTTACCTATTGACGAGGTATGCAAGGTTGCCAATCGTACAAGACCGACCATGGCATCTGTTGCTCATGTTCCGGTACCTGCTGATATGACAAAACTATTGTTATGAAAATTCCTAACATTAATTTCATTGATTATTTGAACAAATCGGGAGCTTTTCGCTCCCTTTTTCATTTTATACCTGATGAAGAGAACTTTATCAGGATGATCAATATCATTGCCAAGTTCCTGGAAGAAGATCTGAAAAAGCAATGTTTGGCAGAAATGAAACAGGCCAGCTCCCAACAGGAGTGCTTTTTGATAGGTAACAGATATATCCGGCAGCACTTCAAGTCTGTAGGATACGAAGATGTTTATTTGGACTATGATCAAAACCGGGGTGAATACAACATCGTAATTCGTTATGAGCATTTTATGAAGTATGATTGTTACATCCTGGACTATATGCTGATGTACCAAACAATCGGCACTCCTGCAGAAAAATTTGTCTGGACGTTTTATACTTACGTATCCGAAAGGTTAAAGCTTTTTCCGGACATAACAGATCAGCACGAGGTATTTGAAATATGTCTTACAGATCTTGAGTCGCAAATAGATTCTTTTCACAGTGGAGAAGGACATATTTATGGCCTCGATGAAGAAGATCATAAAAACAACCTGGAAGTTCTTAAACATGCAAAACATGTAATAGAATCGGTAGAAGAAAAAGCAGAAGAATACCTGAAATATTCCTCTCTGGAATACCTTGAAAAGTTTGCTAAAAACCTCAGATTATGTACGCCTAAATATTCAAGACGGATCCGAAAGTTGGTGCTTATGGCCCGAACGATTGAAAATATGCAGGAAATGCCGTTGAACCTGTTCGACTATGCTGCCATGAGCCAATATTACAACGAAGAGTGTCGTCACTGGGAATTCAGGTTCGGCTGGGCATATTATGAAGAATGGTTTATGGACTCTATGGATCAGCTTCTCAACGAGGTGTTCGGTAATCAATATGTTATGCCTGTTGCTGTAATGCATCCCATCGAAAAGGATACAAGCACATTGCCTATCAGGAACGACGGGGTAGAGCTTGCCTTAAGGATACTGGACAGTTTTGCAGACTTTCTTTGTACGGACATCACTGATTTTAACAATCAAGAAAAATTGGATTTATGACAAATAAAAACAAAACAACTGATTTACTTCCGATAGGCGCGATTATATTCTTTGCCGGGCAAGAAATAAATCCGGAAGAACATATATGGGCAGATACTAAGAACATCGAATACATTCCGCAGCGGTTATATGCTGAATTTGCGGAAATAGAAGATAACGAAATAACAGATCAATACCCGTTGACCATGGATCTGTATCGCGCCCTGATCGATTCGCTGGTACATGAATCAGAATATGCGGAAATGAAGAAGGAATACATCCTTCCGGATAATATTCTATTCGCCAAAAACCAGCATGGCAAGAGAACCATAACCTTTTATGAAGGACCGAGCGAGAAGAAAATGATCTTTTCCAAAAAATGCAAGATTCCAAGCGGAACAGTTAAAATTCCCGGAATGATCTATCATGTCTCGCACAACGGGGTTGTAAATGTATATTTCTATAAAGGCAAATCAAGGCCAACATTAAAAACAGAGCTGTACATGGCCCCGTTCTATAATGTCAGTAAAGATGGCCGTCTCTGTGCTGCCGGTTATATAGAACCGTACAGTGGAAAGATCAGCTATGAACGGTTTATTGAAAAGATCCTTGATGAATTTTGGAAGACCGAGTTCAGTCATGATGGCGGATCTTCGCCTAAGAAAAAAATGCCTGGTAATTTCTGGAAAGATCTTATTAAATCAGGCAGAAGAGTAAGCATTGCCAGCCTGCACAAGTCTCCAATGAGAAACATAGAAACGCTAATCAATTCAAATGATATATCATGAGGAGAATACACTATTTTCCATCGGAATTTCTCAGAAGAAGCGATCCGTTAAGTATTATCGTTGCCGGTGCCGGAGGAACAGGATCGCTTTTGATCGCTGAGCTTGCCAGGATGAACCAGGCTGCACTTGCCCTGGGCGGTAAAGGTATTTTATTAACTGCTTACGATCCTTCTGTGGTAACAATGAATAGCTATTCAAGACAGCTGTTCCACAAGCGTGAGATAGGCCAGAATAAGGCAAAGGTTATTATCGAGAAAGTCAGAAGAACCTATGGATTTGGCTGGGATTATAAACCAATGCCGTTAAATCTTGAAAGTTTTAACAGCTTGCATTTTAACGATAATAATACGGTCAACCTGGTTATTAGCTGTGTGGATTCCATACAGGCACGAAAGGACATCAAAGAGATGATTAAACAAATGAAAGAGATCGACTCCTACATACCAAGAAGGCTTTTTTACTGGATCGATACCGGTAATGAAGCATATACTGGACAAGTCCTGTTAAGTACTGTCAGAAATATTCGTCAGCCAAAGGTTAAACAAAAAGGGATCAGAAAAGTACAACGACTGCCTGATATTTTCAACCGGTTTCCTGAGATGAAAACGATGAAGGATCCCGAAGGGCCGAGCTGTAGCATCATAGATTCGTTCCACCGTCAGAGCTACTTTATTAATCCTTTTATGGCTATGTATGCAGCAAGGTTTGTCTGGGAAATGTTGGCCAGTCAATACCTGTCTGTATGCGGTTATTTTATCAATCTGGAAACCGATAAAATAAAGCCTCTTTCTGTTTAAAAATATTTTACAAATCAGGTGAAAATGTAAAATAAATCCTGTAAATTCGCCTCAAGGTAGTCAATCGCGGCTGCCTTTTTTTTATATGATTATCTCTTTTATAAACCTATAATAGATAAGCTATGGAAATAAAACTTAGACCTTATCAGCAGCAGTGCAAGGAGGTCGTTAAAAAGAAACTCGATCAGGGAGTGACTCGTCAGCTTATAGTGGCCGCTACAGGAACCGGCAAAAGACTAATGGCTGTCGAGGAATCGATGAACTGGGAGAGAACCCTGTTTTTATGCCACAGGGAAGAGCTCATTGAGCAGGCATATGAAGACTTCAGCAAAGTCTATCCTCTCCAGGTAGGAATAATCAAAGGGCCGGTCTTTCAGGCCGATAAACGGATTGTAATCGGTTCCGCACAGACGATGTGGCGCAGGTTGGATAAAATGAATCCGGATATGTTCGATGTCGTCATGGCAGATGAGGTTCACCATTACCTGGCTCCTACTTACATCCGGCCGTTGAATCATTTCAACTCGAAACTGATGCTCGGATATACAGCCACACCTACACGACTGGATGGATTGAACTTTAGCAATATTGTCGATGAGATCACCTTTGAATATCCTATAGACAAAGCAGTACAGGAGGGATATCTTTGCAAGATAGACGCGATCAGGGTAAAAACAGATCTTGATATATCTGATGTAAAACGTGTCGGAGGAGATTTTAATCAAAAAGATCTCTCAGACAAGGTCGATAATCCGGTGAGGAATGCTTTGATCGTTAATAAGTTTCGTAAACACGCGCCAAAACGTAAAGGAATTACCTTCTGCGTAGACATCAAACATGCCATTCGAATGGCTGAAATCTTCCAGGAATATGGCATAAACGCACAGCCAGTACACAGTCAGCTGGATAAAGACACAAGAAGGCGCAGAATAGCTGCCTTCAGGTCCGGATCAGTACAGGTGCTTACCAACGTAAACATTTTAACTGAAGGGTTTGATGAGTCAGATGTAGGTGTTGTTATGATGGCAAGACCTACACAGTCATTGTCATTGTATATGCAAATGATTGGCCGCGGAACACGCCTGAAAAGCCAGGAATACATTGAACAGAACGGTAAGGATGAAGTATTAGTTCTGGACTTTGTTGACAACACCGGAAACCACAAGCTGATTAATACCTGGGAACTTGATAAGAAAAAGAAACCTGAAGACCGGGTATTTCTGTCTGAAGAAAAACGCGAAAAACTGATACAGCATCGTCTCGGATTAGAACAGGAAAGAATAGCCAAGATCAAAAGATATTATAAAACAGACAAAGTCATTGATCTGCTGGCATTGCCTGATCTTACCGTACAGCATCGTGGAAGAATGCTCGAGCCGGCTACAGAGAAACAAATTGCCTGGCTTAAGAGTGAAGGTGTCTGGCAAGAAGGTGTTGAATATACCAAAGGCCAGGCAAGCGAACACATCACCAACTTTCCTGCTAAGGAATGGATGTTACACAAGCTTGCGGAATGGGGCTACGATGTTCTCCAAGGGGCAACCATGGGACAGTACTACGATATCAAAAGAGAAAGAGAAGAAGATAAGAACCCGCGCCAACCGTTTGCGTTCAGCAGGTAATAATTATCCCTATATCTAATACATACTTATGAGCAAATCAGAATCTACACGCAATGTTTTTGACAAATACGTCAGTCAGAAAATAAATCGTGTCTATGGTATTTCTGTGATAGATCATAGGATACGAACAAGAATAGAAGTGTCTGTCGGGGAATATTGTATCCTCGAGTTGTATTGGCGAAGGATGTTGCAGAACAGGCAAACAACCTGGGACGATATCTATACTCATACAGGGATCAATAGAGAACAGGCAGGCCCAATGATCAAGAGGCTTTTCGATAAAGGACATCTCGAAGCTGTTGTTATGAACAAAGAGAAAAGATATGTTCCTTCAGAAAAGTTTCTTGATCTTACTGAAAAACTCGAAGAATCCGATTTTGAAACATTTTGGAGAATGGGCAATGGCCGTAAGTGGCCAGGCAGCAAAAAAGAGGCAAGGAAAAAGTTTGCTTTAGCCGCCAAGGAACACGGCGCTCATCATCTGATAAAGTGCAAAAAGGATTATTTCGAGTACCTGTCTTTGCCTGAGAATGATTACCGTAATACAATGCAGGCAAGTGTCTTTTTGAATTTGAGCACTGAACGATTCAATGAAAATTGGAGAGAACAGTACGAGGATATCATTAAAGACAGGAAAAAACAATCCGGGCCTGAACAGAAAGTTGTTAAAACAAGTACCATGACTAAAGAACAGAAGGATGAGCTTTTCAAATGAAATTGAAAAGAAAAGGTACAACCAAAGAAGGTACTATCTGCACTGGCGTTGTAAAAAGAAAGGGATCAAGGTGCTTGCAAGAAGAAGAGTGGTTTTGATATACAATGAAGATATCGAACCGTACCTCCGGAACAAGCACCTGATCGAGCTAATCAACAGATTTAATTACAAAACTGAAAAAAACAGACAATACAGAATTCAATTCCATGAAGTTTGAAAATGATTATTCGGATTTTGGCATTGAGAATGTCGAGCCGATAAAGAAAAACTCAAGTGGAGAGGTTTATGTTCTATGCCCTTCTTGCGAACCATTTCGCAGGAAAAAGGGCGAGAAAAAACTGGCTGTAAATGTCGAGAAAGGAACCTGGTATTGTCAGCACTGTGGCTGGACAGGAGGATTGACTCCCTATGGATGGAAGAGAAGCAACAAAAGTATCGATGTTGTCAAATCCTGGCAAGAGCCTTCTGAAAAAATGTATCATTACTGGAAGTCGCGTAAGATTTCAAGGGAAACGGTAAATGCCAGAGAAATAAAAATGAGCCGTGAGCAAATAAGGCAAAAAGACGGCTCTTTTTTAACCACTAATTGCATGGTCTTTATCTTTCGTCAGGACGGGGCAACCCGGATGGTCAAGTATCGGGATAAGAGGAAAAACTTCAAGATCGAGAAGAACAGTACAATGATCCTGTGGGGGCTGCAATTTATCAAGAGCTCCGATGAAATGATCATTACTGAGGGCGAACCAGATGCTATGAGCTGGCACGAAGCAGGATATATGGCTGCTGTAAGCGTTCCTTCAGGTACTCAAATAACCCAGTCTGAAAGAGAAGAATACTTGAAGACCGGAAAGCTAACCGTTCAGAATCATCTCTCACTGTCTTATTTTGACAACTGCATTGAATTTGTCGAGAAGAAGAAAATGATTTACATCGGAACCGACAACGATGCGGCTGGTCATAAATTAAGGCTTGAGATAGGAAGAAGATTTGGTTATGAAAGGTGCAAAATACTCGATTATGGATTGTTTGACTCCCCTGATGGAAATGGCGGCAAAAGGCCCTGTAAGGATGCTAATGAAGTTTTGCTTCATAATGGCAGCGAAGCATTAAAATATGTTTTCGAACAGGCTAAAGACTTCCCTATTGATGATATAGTGACTTCTGAGGAGGTGCTTCCTGAGATATACAGCCAATATGATTTTGGATACCGGACAGGTAAATCAACAGGCATAGAAAGGCTTGATCCTCATTTTACGTTAAGAATCGGTCATTTGATTGCGATTAACGGTTATGGAGGCATGGGAAAAAGTACCCTGGCGTTAAACATTGCCTTGCTCACCTCAGTCATGTATGGCTGGAAATGGGGCGTTTACCTTCCGGAAAACTATCCTGTTCCGGATGCTTACATGCTGATGATGGAAATGTATATCGGTAACACGCTGAACTATTTTGACAAGTCAAGGGCAGCTAAAAGCGAAATTGACCGGGCAAATGAATTTATCAAGGACAGGATCTTCTGTGTAAATAATAAAAACGGTTATTCACCTGAAGAACTCAGAAACATCAAGCAAAGCCTGATTATGAGGCATGGAATAGTCGGTTTCATAACCGATCCATGGAATGCCCTGAACCATCCAACAGTAAACAATCTGGATTCTTATCTTGAAAGAGAATTGAGCGCAGAACAGCGTTTGGCCACAAACAATAAAATCATTAACATCATTTGTGTTCATCCGCCAACTCCTGACAAAGCATACCGAAAAAACCCGCCAGCACCCAGTATTTATGAAATAACCGGAGGGGGTGTTTGGAGCAAGAAAGTATATGATGTGATATGTGTCCACCAGGAAGACAGAGATCTTCGTGATAATATTTCTGACACCTCTACTCATGTTCATGTTCAAAAAACCAAGCATCACAAGCTGGTAGGAATGCCGACAAAAGGCGAACCGGTACTGCTGGAACTCGACAGAAAATCACAACGGTTTATACAGCCACCAATAAATGTCAAGGTAAATGATGATGAAGAATTTGCCAATGAAAAAGTGCTGGACAGAACCGATCCATTCGTGCAGGCATTGAAAGCACGAGAAGAAAAAGACAAAAAAGACGAAGAAGAAAATTTGTTAGTATTTTAATAGAACAGATTATCTTTATTATTAATCTAAAAAAAACGAAAAAATGGCAGATCTAATCTTAGTAGAAGGACACACTGCAACAGGAAAATCATTTTCCATACGTAACTGTGATCCAAAACAGACAGCCGTAATCAACGGCGACATGAAACGTCTTCCTTTTGCCGGGGCAAAGACATTCCAAAAGGTGCTGAAACCTGACGGAGTGACCCAAAGCATCAAAGGAAATATGGTTTATGTGAATAAAATGCTTAACCCTACCAAAAGCATGGCCTCAGTTAAACAGGAACTCAAACAGCCCAGGTATCAAAAGCCTGGCATATACGAATACATCCGCTTGTATCATGATCTCCGTCCGGACATAAAACTTGTCCTGGTCGACACTATCAGCCATGCAATGCTTGAAAGCGTCATGAGAGATCTATATATGGATGACTGGAACAAATTCAAGGTATTTGCCGAGGAGTTTTATGAAATAGTCCAAATGATCAAAGGCCTTTCCAGGGAGGATTTTATGGTTGTTATTTATGCTCATGTCGAATATGAAAAGGACGACAACGATAATCTTGTTGCTCAACTGAAAATCCCGGCAGGAAAATTCACAAGGGAAGCGATTGTTCCGGAAAGTCATTTCACCGTTGTGCTCCATTCCGATGTGGTACCAACCGAAGACGGCCCGGAATACATCTTCTGGACCCAAAACGTCAATGGCAAAACAACGGCTAAAAGTCCGGCAGGAATGTTTCCGGATGTAAAAATTGACAATGACATTGATTATGCCGTAAGGTGTTACAATGCTTTTTACGAAGGGGAAGACATTCCTGAGGCAAATGAAGAGGATACAGAACAGGCTTCCGAAGAGCCAAAAGAAAAAACAGGTCAGAAAAAACAGGAGAAAAAGGAAGAGCCTGTTGATGACGAATCATTTTAAACAATAAAAACAATAATTATCATGAGTGACGAAAATGTAGGCCTACCCGCTACTCAAAAAGCATCTGATGGAACAAGTTATATCCCGGCAGGACTTCACGTTGTTGTGATCCATTCGATCAAACCTTTTACGGATGACAAAGGCATTCCTAAAAAAGACAGGAAGGGAAATCCGGGGCTTGAAATTGAGTTTGCCGAGGTAGTTGAAGCTCCGGAAGGATCAAACAAGTTCAAGAAAACAGGAAATACGGCAAGAACGTTTTTCTATTACAGCGAGCTTCCCCCGGGAGATCCGAAAAGGGATTGTCCGAGCGAATGGAAACTGGCAGGATTGAAAAAAGCCTTGAAAATTCCTGAAGAGGACACCTCTGATTTTGACAAGGTACGCAAGATCAAGTTGTGGGCGGCCATTAAAAAAGTTGTCAAGGGCGATTCAGTATTTCACGAACCGGCGGGGAGATTCTTTCCATTTGAAGGATTGGATAAGAAACCTGCCCTTGAAGGTGATCCGACCTTAAAGCAGTACAAGGACAATCCTGGAGGCATCTTTTACGAAGAAAGAGCAGACAGGGGATCTTCCAGGTCTCCCAGAGGATCGGAAAGCGCTCCTCAGGAACCATACACACCACCAGCAGACGATGACGAATTTTAGCGAAAGGGGCCGAAAGGCTCCTTTTTATTAAACTTAATCTTATGGCAGAACCAAACATAAAATTTTTAGGTAAGGTTATCAATGGCAGGATGTTGTTTGACAGACCAAAGCTTTTCCAAAACATTCTTGACTCGCTTGAAGAACAAGAATTTGAACTGACAATAAAAAAGAAATCAAAGCACAAGACAAGGCTCCAGCTGGCATATTATTGGGGCGGAATTATCGCAGGTACCTGTATGAAATGTGAAGAGTTTGCAGGGTGGACAAAAGAAGAAATAGACGAATATTTCAGGTCAACCCTCAGAAGCTACACAAAAAGCATTCTACATACCGATTACAAGACCGGAAAAGCCAAAGAAGAAATAAGACGAGTCACTGAACGAATAAGCGAATACGACAAAGAACAACTCGCTGAATATATCGAAGACGTGGTCAGGCATCTTGCCCTTAGCTTTGGAATAACCGTCTTGGATCCGGAAGAATACAAATATGCAAAGTATATTTCTGTACAGGATCAAACAGATAAAGACAAGGAAGAAGAAGATTATTTCTAATTTTAATATTACCATGGAAAATGCAGAACTAAAAAAAACGACATGGATGGATATCATCAAGCCTATTCTTGCTGAAGAAAAAATAGTCCAGATGAAAAACGAAATCCAACAGCTGAGACAGGAAGGCAAAACCATATTGCCCACAGGCAAACAGGTGCTTAATGCTTTCCGTCTCTGTCCTTATGAAAAAACAAGAGTAGTTATTATAGGGCAGGATCCTTATCCTGATCCGAAACATCCTCACGGATTAGCATTCAGCTCCTTAGCTGATGAAACCCCGGAAAGCCTGGGAAACATTTTCAGGGAAGTTCGTGATGATCTGTACCCGGAGGAAGAATTAAGTGAATGCTTTGCTTCCAATAATCTGACAAACTGGGCCGAACAGGGCGTATTGTTACTGAATGCCGTACTTACCGTTGAGGCATTTAATACAGATTCGCACAAAAACATTGGCTGGGAGTACTTTACAGGCAAGGTTATCGATCATATCAACCAGATGGATAAAATGGTCATTTTTCTGTTGTGGGGAAAGAAAGCACAGGAGGCCGGTAAACGGATAGACAATCCAAGGCATAAAATACTCACTGCAGCCCATCCGAGCCCGCTCAGCGCATCGAAAGGGTTCTTCGGGTGTAAACACTTCTCTCAGGTTAATGAGCTTCTTAAAAAGGATTTTTATGCTAATTTCGTGGAGAAATTGCATGAGGTTGCACATACAAAAGAAATCATCGATTATTACCATGATTTTCTCACTGAAAAGAACATGATGATTTCTAACGGAGACGCACAGGACTTGGAAAAATCCATTGAGTTTTACATTTCAATGCTTCCTGAGTATCTTGCAAAGCATATCATTAAGGATTTTGAAAAACACTATACTATTGATTTTAAAACCTACTGATCTATGAGTAAAGAAAAAAAACCGATCCCGTTTGTCGATACAAGCGGCAAGAATGTAAAGCTACGTATTCCTAACCTGATCCCCTGCAATGGCAGGATCATATTCCAGCCGGTAGAGAACAAACGTTTTGTTCAGATTGCCAAACAGAAGATAATCATTGCCGGAAGTCCGGATGTCGATCTCGAAGATCCTCGCACCCAGGAAAAGGCTGATCCGTTCAAAGACCATGTGCTTTTTGTCGTAGCGTTTTCTCCTGAAGTACCTGAACAGATGAAAATGCAAGATCCTCACGGTAATCCAATTACCTTAGAAATAGGTATGGAAGTGAAAAGGAGTTCCTATATGTTTCCAATCATGTTCAGCGAAATGGAAGGATCAAAAGTATACGAATACGGCATGCTGCACTGGCAGGATGTGCTTGGCGTAATACCGAGTGAAGGTGTTGTCAAGGATGGCAGGACAGGTAAGGAACTGAAGAAAAAATAAGGATATCCCACCCGTTCAAATCACAGTTAATCTCAACATTTCGCTTCAAAAAAAAAGGCTCCGATCATGGAGCCTTTTTCTTACGATGTGCAGTTGAGGTATGTGCAGGAACTAAAAAACGCGACTTACATTACTGTAAGCGGA
This sequence comes from uncultured Bacteroidales bacterium, assembly GCA_964644135.1. Lineage (GTDB taxonomy): Bacteria > Bacteroidota > Bacteroidia > Bacteroidales > JAGOPY01 > CAZMOK01. Next base: position 25,891 of record CAZXWD010000001.1, read on the forward strand.
ATTTGTTGTTGTTCTTCGCTAAGGTAGTTAATTTTCTGAACAATAGTCCTTAATTTTTCGTCAGTCAGTTCTGTTGTAGTGATATCAGTGTCTTGAGCTGCTTTCATCAGCGAGTGCAGTGCGGCAAATCGGCCTGCATATGCCTGTGCAGACATGTCTCCGGTTTTTAGCATTTTTACGAGCCTATAACCCTGCAGGCCAATTACGCACTGAGTATTAACCACCAAAAAATCAAGATTGTCCTGTTGCAAATTCATGTTATTGTTTTTCTATCCGATCATCCAGATATGCTACAATAGTATAGGATTCGTTCAGATCCTTTTCTGAAACAAATATACGCTGAAAGCCATTGTCAAGCAAACATTGCCTGACATCTTCCGGATGAAGTATGTGTTCGTGGTATTTGTTATGCCAGGGCAGCCACGCCTTTCTGTCTGGATGGGGCAAGTAAAGATAGATCATGCCATTTACTCTCAAAACATGCTTCCAATATGCTATTGCTTTCCACCATTTTGGTATATGTTCCAGACAGTGGCTCGAAAATACATAGTCCAGGTTTATAACCGGAAAGTTCATTGCATGATATTCCATGCTAATAGCCGGATCAACAGGTACTGCCCCGGGCAGTGCCCACTCGGGTCTGTTGCAACCTACATCAACGCCCCTTCCGTGACACAAGGCTGCAGCAAAGGGAAAGGTAAACCGTGCAGAAAAACCAGTGTCAAGAAACTGGAACACTTCTTCTCCTATAAAATCCTTATAAAGAGAATTCAAAGGCCGTTCTTTCTTTCTGATAAGGCTTCCTATTCTCTTTATATTAGGGTCAAAATGTAATGGATTCCTGAGTTCCTCGGCAATAAAATTTAAAGCATTTTCTGTTGTGTTAGGATTGGTCAGGTAATCATAATCAATATTTATTGCATTTCTACTCCAATCACTCTTAAAGAAATGATCCCTTATCCTCTCATGTTCTTCCAACACTTCATAAAAGGACAGGTTAGGATTCTGGGCATGCCTGGCTCTTGATTTCCACACGTCAGCAATGTTCCTGGTCGCATAGAAAATAAGAGGCTTCCAGTCCGGTACGACAAGATTAATATGGTTAGCGAACTGCATGAAATAATTCTCTTTCAGTATCAGACAGTCTTTTTTACTGATCAATTCCAATATGTTCTTTATACCATCCATTACGGAAGGATCTCTATCCAAAACAGATTGTTCAAGATTGTTAAAACTATCAGAAATAGGTTCTCTTTTAAATAGCTTTTGAAAAGCAGCAAAGATCTCTGGCGATTCGTTGTACCCGGCAGTCAGGTTTGGATCATTCTTTACATGGTCGTAAGTGATCATGTTGTCGTATGGATTTTTGCCATGAACCAGGCGATAAATCACCTCTGACAGCAGCGATGTGCCAGACCGGGGATATCCTGTTATGATAACTTTAGGTAACATCATTTTTCCTCCTTTTTTTCTTTTGTTAACTCATCCAAATAAAGATGCTTATTGTGCTTTTCAAACTTATGATATGAAGGTGTTTTCCGACTGTCCAAAACAGTGGCTCTTTTTTCCAGAGCAACACTTAATACGGCTCCTCCTGACATCATACAAATAAACTCTTTGCACAGGCTTATTATAGCTGCATATTCTCTCAGGTTTAGCGGTTTTATGTACCTGTAAGGTGAAATCGAAGTGTTAGGCAGCCTGTAAGCATAATTTGTGTCTTCAAAAGGGGCAATGATGAGCAGGTTCTGTATTCCATCAACATATTCTTGCACCAGCTCATTGCTTAATCCAGAATTGTGTTTCCAGTTCGGATCAAAGACAACGCTTTTAGTCAGGTCTATGCCTTTTTTATCAAATACTTTTTTAGTAACGTTGATTTGTAAAGGATCCAAATGGTACTTAGGCAGAAAGTCCCGGACTTTAGCATTGAGGTTCATGTCATGAAGTTCCAAAAACTTCTGGATCATGTCATAGCCAGTGCTTACACCTTGACCGTTCATAACATTGTGCATGTCTTGTATTCTGTCATAGAAGGTTCCTGTCATATCTGTAATATCCAATACATTGGGATCACTTTGATAGATATCTTCAGTTCCTTGTGTTTTGTACTTATTGTGTATGGAAACCAGAACAGCTTCATAACCGTGTTGATGGGCTATTTCCGGGAGCCGGCTCATAAACAAATGATCCCCAAGCCCGTCAAAAGCAGGTGGCATTTGGAAAACAAATGCTTTCTGTTCTGTTTTATCGTTTCTGGCTCTTTGATAAAAAGCCATATTGATCCTGTTCTGACTGAATGTGCTCGGATCTTCTTTTTCGAATTTTTCAGCTTTTTTCTCAACAAGCCTTCCGTATTTGACAGATTCAAAGTAATCCTGATCTCCATAATAGGCAATTACGCTTAGCTGAAAATTAGCCTTGTACTTATATATCGTGTAGTCTACCCAAAGCTTGTCCTGGCCCAGCTTATCCATTTTGCGTTCTTTGGGAACGTCTATTATAGAGCGCAGTAATGCTTTAGCAAGCGGATAACTTTTCTGTTCCATCAAAAGAACAGCTGCACGGTAAGGAGCTTCATCACGTTGTGACCGTCTTTCCATAGCTTTGTAATAGAATTCCAATGCTTTTGTCTTATCATTCAGCATTTCGTACATCATGGCCGTTTTGACCAGGGCAAAATAGATCTGTTCCTCAAAATCATCACGTATTATCCCTTCGTGATAATATTTGATAGCCGTTTTGAAAGCACCCAGATCACTTGCCGATTCGCCCAGGTAAAAATATTCCCTGGCAGTTTTGTTTTCTGCTGCCTCGAGGAGCCTGTAATTACGAAGTATGTGGTCTGTCCCGGGATCCTTTGGGTAAAGAACCGCACTTACCTTTTTCATTCTTCCTTTTGACCATATTTTTTCCTGTACCTGTATGAATTCATGTGCAGCTCCTTTCCACTTCATTTTCAAGTCTGCCCTTATCAGAAGATCACGATAATACATGCTCTGGCCGCTAACGGTTCGTATCCCTATTACATCATTGTCTGGAATCCATTCGTTAATATCCTCTATTTCTAATGTCTCGTCGGTGTCAAGAAATAAAATGTGAGTGGCGTTAGTATTTAAAGACTTGGCTCTTGCTGCTTCTAAGGCCATGTTTCTGGAAGTGGCGAAATTATTGAACTGGATGACATTAAAAGCATGAGGTAAATTGTGGTTGTCACAAAAGTCGCGGATTATACGTATTGTGTTGTCTTTGGATCCGGTATCACAAAAAGCAACCCCACAAATGATATCCTGTACGCTTTCCAGCATCCTTTGAATGGTTTTTTCATTATCTCTACAGATAAAGTTGAGCAATATGGTTTTATCGCTCAATTTGATTGGCTTTTTACTCATAATTAATAAAGTTTAGATTTCAGGTAAAGATAATTAATTCCTACAGGGCAAGAATTATTAGGGAGCATTGTTCGTTGATCGTAACAATGCTTTGATCGCTCGGGCCTCCACGTGCAGCCTGCACTTTAATTTTGTTTCCGGATCCAACCGTAACAATAGCAAAACCTGATCCGGTTCCATAAGTATATTGGGTAAGTGGCATAACATAAGCAGTGCTTCCATTAACATGGCTCCACGAAGCGACATATTTCTGAACTGAAATAACGAGGTATCCTTGTTGAAAACTAAGGCTATCGAATTTAGCTGAAGCCTTGAACATTATCAGGTAGGTTCCTGCCTCATTTATAGTTATTTCACCAGAACTGTTTGAATACACTCCAGTATTACCACTTAAACGATAACTTATATCTAAGGTTTGGGCTACACCTGTTATTGTTTGCGGGCCTACATCTCTTGCGCTGTAATATTCCCCAACTGAACCTGTGGTTCCTGTTGGCCCTGTAGCGCCTGTTGATCCAGTCTGTCCTGTCTGTCCTGTATATCCTGTTTCGCCTTGTGGTCCTGTTGCGCCATCAGCTCCTGTTTCTCCGGTATTACCCTGAGCACCTGTTGTGCCATCAACACCGGTTGGACCCGTCGAGCCGTCTTCCCCTGTGCTTCCTGTAGGCCCGGTCGTTCCATCTGCTCCCGTTTCACCCGTATTACCCTGAGGCCCCGTAGCTCCGTCTGTTCCTGTGTTTCCGGTTGGGCCTGCTGGACCGGTACTTCCATCAATACCTGTTTCACCTGTGTTTCCTGTTGCTCCTGTGCCTCCGGTCTTGCCTGTCGCTCCCGTAGGCCCGGGATCACCTGTCGCCCCGTCATCGCCTGTCTCACCTGTTGCCCCGGTTACTCCCGTAACTCCGGTAAGGCCGGTATTTCCGGTATTTCCTTGAGGGCCTGTTTGTCCATCATTTCCTGTCGCACCAGTAGCACCCGTATCTCCCTGTGATCCTGTTTCACCTGTATTCCCAGATGGCCCAGTGCTACCAGTAGCTCCGTCCTCGCCCGTTGAGCCCGCCGGTCCAGTAGCTCCGTCTTCTCCAGTGCTTCCTGTGGCACCTGTGTCGCCCGTGTCGCCCACGTCGCCTGTCGCACCCGTTGGCCCTGTATTTCCATCTTCTCCGGTGGTTCCAGTAGGACCAGTACTGCCATCATTGCCGGGATCTCCCGTCTCGCCCGTAGCACCAGTTGGGCCTGTATTACCGAATCCTGTAGCTCCTGTAGGGCCTGTTTCGCCAGTGGAACCATCCTCTCCGGTAGCTCCTGTAGGGCCAGTAACCCCTGTCTCGCCAGTTGCTCCAGTAGCCCCGGTCGGTCCCATAAGACCTTCATTGTTACCGAGCAAAAACCATTGCTGTCCATTCCAATATATATAATCGCCGTTGACAAAACTTTCCCCGGTCTGAGGATCTGTCACCGACGCGGTTACAAGATAGTAATTTCCTATAGGAATTGGCGGAGAAGGAAAATCTCCATTGGTAGCTATTTCACCCTTATAGTAAAGGTGGCCATATACATTCGAGCTGTTCTCGAGATTTTTGCGGTATGTCAGTTGATCTAAAGACATCCATTATATTTCGGCATAATATACATCAATGTCAATAGTTCCTCCCGATCCGCTGACAGCAGTTGCTCCAATATAAACTTTCAGAGCAGAATTGGCAGGAGCGTCTTCAAAACTTCCCGAATTCTGCTTTACATCGATCCGCTTGGCGCTGCTTTCCAGAAAAGCATTTGTCCAGCTTATGATCGAACTGGCCGAAGCTCCGAATCTTAAGTACAAGGTTTCGCTTCCAAAGTCGTATGCACTGCCAATATTGTCTATAGTTGCTATAGCCATAACAGGCCATATAACCTTACCAGCAACCGCTGAAATGACCGTAAGGCCTCCGTCGATATCATTTAACAACTGGGAAGAAGTTATGCTTATAGAGGCCTTTAAAAGCCCTGTCCCGGCAGCTCCCGTTGCTCCGGTCGGCCCTGTTCCTCCGTCTATCCCTGCGGGGCCGGTTCCTCCTGTGTAACCAGTCGTTCCGGTTATCCCTGTGTATCCTGTTGATCCTGTCAGTCCTGTTTTTCCAGTAGCACCCGTCATGCCTGTGCCGCCTGTCTGACCGGTAGGACCCTGGGCACCGTTGGATCCTGTTATCCCTGTTGCTCCGGTAGGGCCGGTCGGGCCTGATCCGGTAGCCCCGGTAATACCTGTCGCTCCCGTGTCTCCGTCAGTACCTGTTGCACCTGTAACACCAGTGCCGCCTGTAGGACCGTCGTATATTTTTTCAACATATACTGTTCCGCTTACCGTGGTTCCGCTTACAGCCATTGAAGCAGTAAAATATCCGTATGTATCCGCCAGGTTGGTTACCGATAAAACTTTTCCTTTCTGATCACCGTCGGTCTGCCCGGACTGGTTTACAGTTACATCCTGAACGTCAATCGTAGCAGTGTTTCCGCTTATATCCTGCTTTACACCATTGATATAAGCAGACATGACTGCCTGAGCTCCGGTATATCCTTTAGGTGCTCCTGCAGGACTGCAGGGAATAAGAATTGTGTTCTTATCGAAAACAGCATAAATTACATCAGCAGGATTTGCCCCTGTCGCTCCGGTAACACCGGTTACTCCTGTTATTCCTGTGCTTCCTGTTGTTCCCACTCCTGTCGCACCGGTAGCCCCGGTAGCTCCTGTTGCACCCGTCGGTCCTGTCTGCCCCGAACCGGTAGCGCCTGTCGGCCCGGTATTACCGTCACGGCCTTTTAATACGCGGACAGAATTGGAGCCGTATTTATCGATTAAATTATTCGACATATCTTACGTTTTTGAAAAGTTCAGTAATTATCGTGTTGTTGCTGACTATGTGCTGAACATAGGATCTGACTTCTTCTGCTTCATCTGCCCTTCCGTATTGACAGAGATAAGTAATAGAGTCAAATAAAGCATTCAAAAGAGAGATGTTATACGATTCCAGCAGGTTTACCACAGGAGTCTCGATATTTGCCGTTAACATCCGGATATCTTCCCACAGGTTCCACAAAAAAGCAGAATACATTACATCATAGGCTTCCCAGGCATCTACAGAAGATCCGTCTATTGTATCACCTGAATAGGTAATGCTGATTTTATAGATACCATCTTCAAAATAGGTATAACCACTTCCGAAAATATCGGATACAGAAATAACCAGGCCTTCACTACGATCAAAATAATCTGAAAATTCAGAAGAGCCTTTGAGGTATTCAAGTGTTTTTTGTACTGTTCCGGTATCAATTTCTAATGTGATCTTATCAATGTCTGATTCGATTGGAAGGCTTCCGCTATCACCGCCGTAACCATTCGGATATTCCGAGTCGTAGACAGGTGTTTCGTCCATGATATTAAAGGATTTTCCCGATCCTCTAACGTCTAACCTGGTCGCAATGTTTAGTGCTTTGTAATCAGCCATATTGTAACTGTTTGAAACAAATTTAGAAGATTAGCCCTGTAAAGGCAATTTTATTTCCAGTCCGAAGACCCACCGGTACGCCTCTTTCTTTTGTAATCGCTCTTTTTAATGTCAAGATCCCACTGAAACCATGTCTTCATTTGAGAAGCACCGGAACCGGCAGGAAGGATTTTTATAAGCCTGTTAACCCACTTAGCATCCCCGGGCTCATTTCCCTTTACTGTTTTGCTCTGGTAAAACGCCTTCTTGTCGAGCCATTCTTTAATATCATCCGGTTCAGTTCCCATATCTTCAAGAGTATCCCAGGCCCAATCAGGAGTGTATTCGTACATAACCCATGGAATGAATGCCTCTGTGAAAGTCAAAACATCAGTTATATAGCCAAGTATAGGCATTGGATATCGTATCAGAAACAACAAATTATCAGGAGTGGCAAAATACAACACGTCTCCAAGCAATCTCTGCCTTACTATATCTAAAAGGAAATCTCTGGATTTTTGCAGTGCTGTTTTTTCATCATCATCATCATCATCCATCATAGCTGCTATCATATATGCCATAGCACTGGCTACCTGAATCGTATGGTTAAGAAGTTTTCTAAAAGCTCTTTTGTCTCCAGGATCAAGATCGCTGTATTTGATATTCGAGCCTTCAGCCTGCCGATAAAGATACCTGGAGCTTTTCATGAGCTCCTCGACGGACATTTTGTTAAATTTCGAATAGATCTCTTCCTGGCTGGTATCTGGCCCTGCAAATTTGTACTTCTTATGTATTTTTTCTTTTACAGATTTAGGCATCATGTTATACATAAGGACATTAAAGCCTACGGCAGCAGCAGGATATATGCCTCTTCTGAAGTGTCCGTTCCTGTCGATGTATCCTTTAGCAAAATAATTCGCAATAAAAGCGGGCATCCAGTTTCTGAATTCCATCAGAGCTGCCCCCCCAGGTTTGTACCCTAAAAGTATCTGGTTGGCCACACCATAGTCACCATGGATTTCACGTACATTGTCCTGATAGGTTCTTCTTCTGCTTAACTCAATAGCAGGTTTTCCAGGTTTTAACTCACCTTTCCAGTCGTACCGGCTCCATTCCTCCTGGCTAAATTGTCCTGCATAGGCCACACCATGATTGACAAACTCGACAGCAGAAACAAGTGCCAGCGCTGCACTGGTAAATCCTTGTTTAAGTTTTTTGGCACTGTCAAGACTGTGTTCATGAGTTACATCGAGTATGTTGTGGTACCTGAGCAGTTGTCTTGTCTTCCAGGGGTTAAAAATTACCCTGGCAAAGCCTCTTGCAAATTCAAGATCTGTAAGATTCACTTTGTTTTGCAGAATACCAATTCCCAGGTTAACCGCCTGTGCTTTCCAGTTCCAGGCAAGAGAACGCAATGCAAGGGCAGACATGAGAAAACGTATCGTGTTGCCAAGCCACAATGCCATTCCGGGCTCGGTATATCCGTAAATCTGTTTATCCCCGTACTGTGATATAAACTTCAATGTGTTTTGGAAAGGAGTTTCCAAAGGATTGTCAAGAGAAAATCTTTTTTGGAAAAATTCATGTAAAGGAATGACTTTCTCCATGTGCCATTTCCTGGTCTTACTGAAAAGGTGCTGTTCCATTACTTCCCTTCGGTTTTCACTTTCTAAAAGCACTTTACCTATCCTCTGGTTTCCGACAACACCTATATTTCGTACCCTGCCTTTACTTACAGGATCCTGTTTTTTGTACAGCTTTTTAGCTGTGTTATAATAATCTCTCAGAACAGTAATATCTCCGTTATGAATATCGAACTGTTCTTTAAGCTCATAATACCTGTATGTTTTCTCGCCGTCTGCAGTCTTAACCTGTATTTCTACTCCATCATATTTAGAAGGAGCAAGAAGTTTGCGAAGGCCTTTGTGCCAGGGTGTCAGTGTTAAAGCACGCAGACCATACTGTTTGATCGAGCTTCTCTTTCCGGCAAATACCTGTGGTGCTTTGATCAAAGGCTGTACTCTGGCAGCTTTATTCGGATTATCCATGATCGCCCTGTGCTTGTCATCATACTTGGCATAAAAATCATAGATGTATCTTATGAATAACCGCTCTGTAGGATTCATCTCAGCTGTGGCATTCTTGCGGATGTATTTAGTGTCTCCCTGCTCTGTAGTTATTATGCCCCAACGGATTTTGAATCCATAGTCTGCCTTAGCGCCCCGGTACTTGAATTTTCCAAAGAGAACATCTGAAGGTTGCCCAAAGAACAGGTTCATCATTTTCTTGATGTTTATATGTTCTTCGTCAACTTTAGATCTTTGATCACGAATGACTGTTGCATAGTATTGCATCGTGGCATGTTGAATACTGATCAGCCTATCGTTTATGAAACCAAAGTTTTTAACGAAACCGCCAAGATCTCCGCCAAACTCGATCCCTTCTTCAAGTGCTCTCGCCTCATCAAGATCAAGGTTTTTTCCAAGCATAAACATGGCAATCGTTGCCAGCTTGTAGTCGTTGTTGCCTTTTTTGTTTTCCTGTCGAACCTGTTTTACAATCGTCCGGATAGACATATACTCATGGAAATAAGTCTGCAGGGGTCCGGCAAGCTTAGGTTCCATGTCTTTAATTCTCTCCCAGTAATAGATCAGCCTGTTGGATGACAGGTTCATCAGGTTATCCAATGAGCCTATCTCAGCTATGATCTCAGCATATGTTTCCCTGTCTTTCTTAAACTTCTCCTGTTGTGCCTCGGACATGTCCGGCTTGATCGTTTTTATCGAGTCCAGAGTGGTCAGTTTTCTCTTTGGAATGCCTAATTCATCTCTTGCAACACTGTCCGACTCATCAGATCTGAGATGGAGCAAGGTATGAATATCTGCCTGTGCAATTTCCTCATCGGTTAATCCTTTTGCTCTGAGTTGTTGACGAATGGAAGATGCAGGAGAAAGAATTGAAAAACCGGTTTCGTTACTGATTGTATCAAGCGTCTCACCTTCAGGAAGCTGTTCATTGATCCATACCAAGGCCTTGCGCTGTATTTCAAGGGCCCGGTTTGAAAGAGTCTTTAATGCTCTTTCATCCCTATGGAACGACTGGAGGGTTTCAAGGTGTCTTTTCTTATGTATCTCGACCATTTTGGCCGTTCTTTTAGGAACTTCTTTTACAGGAACAACTTCTTCGAAGGTGACATTTGTTACTTTTCCATCTTCGTTCATCTCGAAGTTGATCGGTATAATGCCCATTTTATTGATCTTATGACCGTTCTTTTCCTGCATGTATCTGTAGAAGTTCACTTGCATGCCATGCTGAACTCTTTTGCTGTCCTCTGTATCGGCAAAAGGCTTTTTCATTCTTGCACCGTCCTGGGCTTTAGCATACTTATCGGTCAGTTCTCCGTCTGCGTCATGGACTTTATCTACCGAGGTTTTGAAGTCGTAAATATCTCTGGAGCCGTCCGGGTGGATCCTCTGATAGTCTATGTGCCCTGCCAGGTAATCATCAACTGAGGCTACTTTTTCCTCAAAGATCTCTTCCAGGCCTTCAGGATTAATTTTCTCATCAATGTATTCATTGATCTTATCAGCTAAGGTTTCAATTACCTCTTCAGATATATAATCAGTTGCGTTGCTGGGTATAGCTTTGCCTTCACGTATTGCCTGGATAGTTTCATGAAGCATCGTTCCTACGTCTCTCTGATGATCCCACATGGCCATCACCTCTTGTATCCGTTCACGGATCTCTTTGCTCGACATTCTCGGCAAATTGTTTACTGTACGGATAGACTGTTCTTTGAAAACAACAGATTCAGCTGCCCTTCGTTTATTAAAGCCCTGTGCCTGCATAGATTTGATCAAAGCAGAGACAGACTTAATCGGTGTTTTGCCGTCCGGATGCGTGTAGGAATGACTGTCCTTGTCGAAATCCACTTCCTCCCCCTGGTTTTTCTGGAACTGTACCATTTTCATCTTGCTGTCTTCGGAAATGATACCGTCTTTGTTGTTCCAGATAGCTTTTGCCATGTCCATGGCAATGTCTTCTTTGGTGTCCTGACGGAAATATCTTTTCACCTCCTGCCAGAACTCGGCAACTGCTTGCTTAATCTGTTTCCAGGTGGTGTCAGCGGCCATGATTTCCGCGGCGTAATCAGTTCCCATTCTACCTATTGCAATGACGGCTTCCTCTTCAGTGCCGAACATCTCGATCAGTTTTTTCTTTGTCGGATGATCTTCAGGAAGCGCATGCCAGTAAATGTGAGCGTGTTCATGATAATAGGTTGACTGTACTGCATTATCAGGATCAATGTAGACAGCATTCCCGAAAGCAGCACCGATCTTATTGGCATCAAAATACTCAAGGTGGCCAAAGGTTTTCTTGACATACCTGATAAATGCAGCCCTGTTATTGAAGACCACGACTGAAGGATAATGTTTACGAAACTGCCCTGCAATGAATGACTGAACATCCGGATCTTCCGAGGCAAGCATTTCTCCAATAGCATCACCTTTGTTCATATACTTAACCTCATCACTGTCCTGATGTTGAGCAGGATCTTCATAGAGACGTATCTTATAGATGAAGAGTCCTTTTTTCCGGGTTCCTTTCGCAAAGTTCTTGGTATGGTCAAACGAAGCGTTTTCTTTCAGGTCTTCAAGATCAGCAAATCCTTCTTGTTTTGCCCAATCATTAGGGTCTTTTAATTTATCGATACCGGAATAGTACCCGCCCGGGCCAACTTCAATTAAAGTACCATCAGGAAGTTTATACAATCCGGATTCAAGCTGTTGTGTCCTCGAGGTTGCTGTTTTTCTTCCCGATTTGATTTTTTCAATATTGTGTGGTTGCATTGCCAGAGGTTTAGCAAGCCTGGTTTCATCCGGACCGTGAGGATTGAACCGTTCCATAAACCTTTCTTTTCTTGCATCGGTCATCTTCGGGGTTTGACCGTGCTTGTCTTTGTAAAGCCAATCTGCAGGAGCATGTATTTCCGCATCGTATCCTATTTTTACGGCTGCTTTTACACCGGCCTCATCGACACCGCTCTGACCGCCGCTTCTGACAAGTCTTGGCCTGTAGGTGAGTTTTGGGTTTTTCAGTACTTTTTCGAGGAACTCATGTACGATTTCATCAACATCAGACTGTTCTATGCCATTTTTAGCAAAGGTGTCCAGCCCATTACCTGCAATGTTTATTTCCTCCGGTTTGTATTTGTTTATAAGATCAATGGTTTCATTAACAAGCCGCTTCATTTCTGAAGGGGTATGCAGTTCGTTCCAGGGAACTTTATGATATCTTTTTCCGTTATCAGTAACGAACTTCTTTGTAGCTATTTCGCCTCCACTTTCATAGTTTATGGCTATGGCTATGGTAAGATCCGCCTGAGCGTTTCGTTTTGTTCTGGAAGGATAACCTGTTTGTTTCGATTTTGTAAAAAGTATTCCATGACGGCGCTCACCCCGTTCTCTGGCCATTTGGACATTGTCATCGGCAAATTCTTTTATTACATCGGAAACCTTTTTATTGACCTTATCCGCACGGGATTTGAAGTAATCGATTGCCTTTTTTGCCAGTGGAGAATCTGCAAAGAGCTGTCGGAGCTGGCTCAGGTTTTTTGCATCTTTCATCTTAGCAGCAATTACTTTGGCAATCCTCTTGTAAAAATTAACACGGTACCTGGGATGTGTGAACGTAACCGGCCATTCACCGTTAATGTCAAATTCCGGGTGCGTTCTTAATATCGCATCATGTATATCCTGACGATCATAAGCACTTATCTGATCCAAATCTGCCTTTAGCCAGAAGTCGTACATTCTCTCGCCCAGCTCTACCATATAGCTCGGAGATACCAGTTTTGTAAAGTTGCCGTTCCATGTGCTGAACGAGGGACCATATACATAAGCCAAATAAAGCACGAACTTGTCTTTCATCTCTTTGGGCAGCTTGTCAAAATCCCTGTGGATCAGCTGGAGTTTCTGCTGTGGAATATCGTTTCTTGCATACTGTTCAAGAATTTGCAACTTATGATTAATCGTATTGCTGTACATTACCTTCTGGATCATTCCAAGAAAGGCATTACTCTCTCCTTCTTTTTCCACAAGTTCCCACAGTTCTTTCCTCAAGGTCTTAAATCCGAGGTCTTCAATATCGATTGCCTTTAGAAGCAACACATTGGTCATTGCCCTGTTAAGAGTCGCATTTTGATCATCATATAACCTGCGGCCAAGTATCGTCTCGTAAGCAAGTCGGATCTCGTTGAGTATGCTTCTTATGCCTTCGGTCATCAACAGGTTCCTACGAAGAACATATTTTCTTGCGATTTCCATTGAACGGGCAGCATTTCTGACATGTACCGACCATGTCATGTCCGGATTCCTGAGTGATGATGTGTCTATGGCATCAAGTCCGTTTAGCCTGACAAGCTCATAGGCGACTTCTGCTTTATTATATTCCTCAGGAGTGTTAGGAACCTCTCTTGATACATCAATGAAGTCCATGACCCTCTGGATATCTCTGGAGAGGTATTTCAATCGCCGGATCGTATCAAGAATTTCATGATCAATGTTTTTGTCCTTTCTAAGCTCTTCCCACATGACTTTGTCACTGAAAGATTCTCCGGCTTTCTTTTTCTTGCGCTCCATCTGGATATACCTTCTTCCGGTATATGATGTAAACAGAGCAGAAAGGTTGTCAATATGGTTACGTACAGCTTTATCTATTGCTTTAGGATCGGTACTTCTGTCAAGCTCGGTATTGGTCATCAGTGAGGTCGTAAACATATTGGCCGTAATCTCATTAAGCCCCATATCTTCTATTTTAGGATCCTTTCCGTTGTCCAGTGCCATATTCAACAGGTTTCCGATATGGTTCTTTACAACTCCGAAGCGGTCCCTGACAAAGCCGTTCAGTACGATTTGTTTTTTCTGAAAATCTTTTCCTGTGCTTAAAAGGGGGATGGTTATATTTTCAAACCGGGCCTTGAATTTCAGTTTGTGCTTTTTAACGAAATCAAAAGTGGTCTGTAGCTTGGCCATGATGCCGATGACTCTGCGGCCTACGTTGTTTTTCCTGTGGGCAGCAAGGTTGTCGCTGAGCAGGTTTTGTCTGCCTGATTCGCGGCCTTCTTTTTTGTTCTTTTCCCGGATGTTCTTAACGGTCTCATCGTAAGCCTTCAGGTTAATCGGTGCATTAAGCATATCGAACAGCTCCGGTCTGCGGTAGTCCTGATGTACCAGTCGCATGCTAAGGTTAACTTTTGCCTGCGGGCTTTCTGTTCCGGTAACTGTTTCTCCTTCCCTGTTTTTATGGAGTGTTTCAACAAACCTTTTGTCCCCGTCAAAATCACTTCCGGCAATAAGCTGGCTGTTCTGGTCAGTGATAATGATGTTGCCGGCTCCCGGAATATTTCCTTTCAGCCTGGCCACGTTATGCGAATGGTAATCATCGGCAGGAACCCTGGTGACAATTACAAGTTCTCCGGGAACATAATACTTGCTTCCTCTTTTTTCTATCTCCCATTCCATTAACTTACCGGTATCCGGATCAATCATATCCGGAAACTGCGTGGCATATTCAATCGCTTCTTTTTTAGTCTTGAACCCTTGTTCTATTCTTGCCCCGTCTATGTTAGCCAAGATTTCCGGCATATGAACATTCTTTCCATTGGAAGATTTTCTCATTGGCCGAAGACCGATATCACCTACAGGAACCTCCTGCAGTGAAACCCTGTTAACCTGACGTTCCAGAACTTTCCTCTCAGCAATGGAGGCAAAGATCTTTTGCAGCATAGTAGCATAGTAAGGATTGGAAAGATCACCGCCTTTCCTAACATATTCCCACAGTTCAGGTAACTGATCTTTATTGATTTCGTTAAGCAACAGTCGGCGCTTCTTCTTATGGTCGAACTTATCGAACATCTCGATAAATTCATCCATAGCCTGCTGGTGGTTTTCATCCCACAGCTGACCGATACGATCTGCATTGGGCAGATTGATCATGTTACCTATAGACTGTTTTGCCTGCTTTAGCGTGTTCGGCCTTGTCGGGTGCCTGAGATCCTGCTGGATAAAGAAATTATCGTTAAACCTGTCAAACGACTCGATGTTCTCACTGACAAGGTTTTCTCCATCAAATACTTTGTTGACCGGGCCTTCTGCCAGTTTTGTTCCTGATTTGAAACTGAGAGTGTCCAGCTTATTGCTCTTCATCAGTTGATAGATCTTTCCATAGATCGAGTCGGGAAACTGTTTTGCCAAATCATCAATAACAAGCACATTGGTTTTTGTCAGTGCCCTGGTTCCGCTTGGATCGACTAAAGAGTAAAGAGCCTTTGTATGGTTAAGCTGATCGTAATGGTTCGTTCTGGTAAAGATCGACCCTATGGAGACGGCTAATTTGTCTGCAAAGGATCTTGTCATAAATTGAATGCCGTCAAAAATTTCTTCTCCGTTTATGACCGGATCATTTAAAATGGCATGTTTTTGTTTTTTGCCAACTCCGCCTTCGACGTGTGTGTTCGGGCTGTATCCTGGTGAATTGGTACTCCCTGCACGTTTGACCATATCGACAAATCCATTGTCGTATTGTTCTGGCCTTCCAAAAGCGATCATGTCGCTTTCATATTTGTTAATGGCAAAATTGTAAAGGAAATTCTTGATTTCTGCTCTTCTTTTATCCGGATCGATCAAATCCTGGTCTTCTTTGGATATCCCTTCAATGATGAGACTATTTACCATTTCGATTTCTGCTTCGATCTCTTCAGGTGTTGCCATGTTCTTTTGGTGCGGAGAGGCATCATAGATGGCTTTATATGTTTTGGCCCCGTTGGAATACTTTGGAACCTGTATTATATAAAACTGCTTTTTATCGCCGAACTGTCCCATGTATTGCTGATAGGTTTCAGCCTTGGCCACATTGTTACTATCGGAAGACCGGAAGAGCCTGAACAGAGTCATAATGATATCTGATTCGACCATGTCCCTGGATTCAATCGAATTACTTGTCTTGGCATCGAATATTCCAGTAACACGTGAGAGGCCTATCTCGTGCCTGCCGGTAATTGGGTTTGACGGAAGCTTCATGTGAAGCTGTATGATCCGGTTGTTCTTGTAAGGTTTGCCGTGACGCAACTCCTCTATGCCTTGCATTGACCGGATCAGGTTCGAAGATTGTTCAAAACTGGCCTCGCGGTTTCCTTCGATGTTCGAAAAGTTAAGCGATATGTTACTTTCGTCCTTGAGTATGTTGACCAATTTGCCAATATTGGAACTTATCCTGACTTCTTTTCCGTCTATGATTTTCTTTCCAGGCTCCCGGGTAAAATAAGCAATGGCATTTTTGACATTCTGTTCTGTCGGCATATCAGAATGAAGGAATCCATTTTTAGAACGAATCGCAGTGAAGATGTTTGGCCTGTATATTTCTCTTGCCGTATATTTTTTCTCTGTCTCAGGATTTTCCATGTATTGAAGCCAGAACTTGCTTTCAATACCTGTGATCAGTTCAAAAAACTCAGCATACAACTCGTTTTGTTCCTGGTACATTTCCTCATAGGCCTGTTCAGAACTTACTTCTTTTCTTTTCCTTTTTTCTGTGATCTCAACAGACCTGCTCATATAATCCTTATAGGCTGCTGCAAGGGCTTTATTAGGGTCTTTTATGCCTTTGTATGTGAAACTTCGCAGGGTTCTTTTCGTTGTTTCAATAAAATCATCAACACGCGCTCCGGAATTATAGGATTGAATAGAATATGTATTGTTTGCGTTCCTGTGCAGACCAACAACTTCCATAAGGTGCATGTTGCCATAAAATGCCTGCATGGATATGATCTGGTCAAAACTGATTATTGATTCATCTGCAAGTGCTTTGGCCAGATCTGGATATTTCTTTTCAAGCTTGGGAAGGAAAGCAGCCAATGTTTCAGGATTTTTCAAAGCGGCTTTAAATTCCTCGGACTTACTCATGTTCATGATCAGTCTCTCAGGCTCCTTCATGCCCTTACTTTCCAGGTGGTGTATGAAGTCTTTAAAAATAGCCCTGAGTGCCCGTACTTTCTGGTCGGCCGTGGTATAGAATTCACTGTCGTATTCGAACTCGAACCCGATCTTCTCACCTGTAACATCTGCTGTTCTGAGTATGTCGTCGTGATATTCTTCGACAAGATCCCTGGCATCGTCTATGCCCATGCTTTCAAGAGCGTCTATGATAGCATTAAAGAGGTCTTTAGCTTTAAGATATCCCAGCTCGACAAGTTCCTTAGCGAAATCAACAATCAATGTCCTGAGCTTCATGTTCTCTTCAGGGGTCCTGGCAAGGTCTTTTTTGCCGCCTGTACGTTTGGCCAGCTCATCTGCGATCTGGCTGCCGAGATCTTTCAGTCTCTCTTTCTTTTGCTTAATCTTTTCCTCGTCTGTAAGTTTATCTTCGACAATCTCGTCTGTTTTATTCTTTTTCAGTTGGCTCTTTTGCTTTCTTTTATCAGGAATATAAGGGTCTTTAATATTCAGAACAACAGAATAAACTCTTAAGGCTTTTGATCCTTCGATACGTTCCATTAGAGATTCTGCTTCTTTGGCCAGAGCTTGATAATAAGACTGATCTGTTTGATAGTTTTCTCTAAGAGTTTTAAATTCTATTCCGAGAAGTTCTTTTATGTTTTCAAAGTCCGGCTCAGAATCTTCCTCGAAAAGTTCTTCAAGAAAAGGATCCTCTTTTTTCTTTTTCAGTCTGTTTTCCGCGTATTTTCTTACCTGATCAATGGCGTTTATCTCTTCTGTTCCCTCATCGATGACTCCTGCATTACCATACAGATCAGAATTTTTCCTATTTGATGCGAAAAAGAAACCCTTTTTTGCTGAAGACGCACCCGTTAATGCTCCTCTCTTGCTCTTATCGAATTTTTCTATCTTGTCTGTCGAGCCATGATATACTATTGACTTGTCTTTACTTTCCGGAAAAACATCATCCAAGTATGCGGAATATTCTTGTTTTGTTCCGATCTTAACAAGTTCAGGATTCTCATTGAATAAATCGTCAACACCTTCTTTGACTTTTGTTTTTTCGAAGCCTTTGTTTTTTGATCTCTCTCCCCATTTGCTAAACTTTTCAAGATCTTCAGCAGAACCTAATATGTGTATCTGATCGGGTTCAAAGACTACATATACATCTGTATCGATCGGATCTTTTGTGTCTTTTATGATTACAGCATCATTTCCTAACTTAACAGCCCTATCTATTAGTGTTGATATCCTATTTTTTAATTTTCCTTTGGAGGGCTTTGCTTTCTTTTTGACGATTATTTCAAAGTCAAAGCTGTACGGGTTTTTTTGATCCGGGGCCCTGGTAACAACAAGTTTAACCTCGTAACCTTTCTTGAGCAGCTCTGTGATCTTATTGTCGGCTTTGCTCTGATAAGGAATGCCGCCTACATCCACACCATTGATACTTGCTTGCAACAAATGCTTATAAGGCCTGCCGGTTGTTGTCTGACGCAAGCGTTTCTGATCAGGAGTCATCTTGTTTCTCGGGGTGTAATTCAGATCGAGGATATCTCCTTGCTGAACTTGCCTCGGGCTGGCTCCGGACTTACCGCCACGGCTCCTGCGATTGGAATGAAAGGTCGGCTCATTCTCTATTTCAACGAGCTCGTATCCTTTCTCATCAAGTTCCTTTACAAGTTTTTCTTTCTTGATTTTTTTCTTTGCTGATTCGTCAGTTACTTCCCCTTCTTTCTTTCCGCTCTTAAGTATTGTTTGCTTTTGCTTATGGAGCTCATCAAGTTTAGTCTTCAAGGTCTTGATCCTGCTCTTATACATATTGATCCAGTCACTGTCAGTGGTAAAACCGCTTTCCAGTGCTTCATCAAGCTGCTCCTGTAGTGTATTCAACTGGGCAGATGTCGAAGCGATCTCGTCATTCACCTCTTTAGTAAGATGTTCTATCTTCTTGTCGCGCCTTATCCTGTGTTTCTCAAGACGCTTCTTACGCATTTCTTTGGCCTGTGCTTCACGTTCTGCCTCTTCGGCGCCCTTCTTATCAGCTTCGGCCTTAGTTTGCTCGTCAGTGGTCTTAAAGAACTTCTCAGCAGCTTTTTCCTGGAAGGCTGTTCTGTACTGATCAGCAAGTTTTTGTATCGGGGTAACATCTGATTTCAGCGTACCGGATTCTTTCTTAATGGTAACGATGTTCTCAAGCGTTGTCAGTTTACTTGCAATATCCTGCTGGATCGTTGCTATCATACCCCGGGAAAGATTGCGCTGTTTGGACTCACTCATTGCCTCGAGCTGGTCGTACAGTTTAGTCAAGTACTTTGCAACACGTTCTGCCTGTGCAACTGTTATCCGTGTGTTTTCTGGGTTGTCTCCCTGAAGATCCATTAACGTGTTCCATACCTTTTCAGGAACATCCCTGTATGGATTAAAAGTTATGCCGTAGTCCTGGGCGTTTTGTTCAATCTCAAAGTCAATATCATTCTGATCAGTAACAACGGTAGGTTCTATAATGCCGCCTTTTTTGGAGCTTCTGAAATCTGGCTTGCCTTCTTTTTCTACGAGGTTGATTTTCTTGCCGTCAAAGGTCTCACCAGGGGCAAGGCGTTTTAATGTCTTGTTTATCCTGGCCAGTTTGTTTAAGGCAGAGACAAATCGTTCATCATCCGGTGGAACATTTGCTTTTGCAAGCGTACCAAGTTCTCTTTGTGTGTTGTACTTATCCTGATGAAGTTGTGCATACTGTTCAATGGCAAGAGGGGCTTCCTTGTGGTTTTCAATCCCTCTTTCTTTCAATATCCTTCTGTATTCTACCTCGCTTTTTTCCAGCTCGAAGAGATCCTTCTTCAACTCATCGATATCCTCTTGCGGCTTGCCCTGTTGTGTTTTCTCCCTGATCTTTTGGAGCAGCTCTTCCTTGCCTTTTATAGCATCGTCCAATAAAATGGCTATATTCTCACTATTCATTTCTTTAGCGTCGTTTATAACCATCTTATGCTTCTGGTTGTTGATATACCGGATCATAGTCGGAGCGTTCTGCTCAAATGCCATCCTTTCTTCCGGACTTAGTTTGCCCATGTTCTCCCGGTAGGTTTCTGCCATGATCTGGCCAAGCGTATTACCACCTCCCATACCGATACCCATCATAAAGGTCATGGCCGTAAAATGGAACAACTCGCTTTTATCCAGGAACAAATCGTCGAACTGCTTTTTAAAGTCGTCCCAATGTTCAGTATCCCGGTACATCTGCCAGGTGGTCTGTGCTGTCTCTTCTGAGGTTTCACCAAAGCCCCTTCCGATAAACCTGCCCCCGATATTGGTCAGCCTGTCTACATATTCTTTCATCCGTCCCTTAAAAGCCATATTGATGAACTTAGGGATCATTACCTTCTGGCCGAGCTTTGTAATAAAACCTTCCCCGAAAGCACCGAACATTCCGGAAAGAAAATCTGCTTCATCTTGAATGACCCGGTTTCCGCTGTGCAATAGTCCCGCGGTTTGATATTCCAATCCTGAATAGGCTCCTCTTGCCAGTAATCTCTTTCCCGCCTCAGCAGCTCTTCTGACTTTGTTAGTTCCTTTGTATGTTCTTATAAGACCGGCTTTTCTTAAGTTTGCCAGCGGCTTGACAAATTTACTTGCCAAACCTACCAGCAAGGCACCTTCGGCCATAGGTTCCAAAATAGCCAGTGTCGGCCCCATCATTTCGCCAAAATCTGCTGCAGAAAAATCTTTGTATTCGGTCCTGGTCTTTAAGGATTTTTTAACCGTGGGCTCTATCAGCTTATCGATCCCTATTTCCTGCATAGTAGTCATCGCTGTGTTGGAAAGTTGCTTTTGGGTAGACAAAGAAGAATAAGTCATTGGATACAGGCTTTGTGTTGCTTGCCTGTATGCCATATCACCTGTTTTCTTTATATTATCCCATGCACGGCTAAACCATCCGTCTTTTACAGATCTTTCTTCGTCTTCCAGGTATTCTACCGGTAACCGGTTCATCATTACCAGGGGAGCAATCGCCCGCATTTGATGGTGAAGACCTTCTTCTCCGTACAGTCTTTCGTAAGGCCCGTTGGCATGAGATCCGTATTTGTCTTTCATAGACTCTACCCAGGCGCCCAGATGAGTTTTGGCATTGTGGGTGAGGTTTACTTTGTCTTCATATTCTGTTGCCAGAACCTGTAAGACCATGTTCAGAGCATCCCTGGCTTTTGTGCCTTTGGGTACAACATCCATCAGGTTAAAGTCGGTTTCGTTTATAGCTCGTTCTGCACGAAGCTGCTCGTACTTTTTAGGATCCCCGTCTGCTTTGAAAAGATCCATAGACATGGCCTCGACAAACCTCAGCTCATCTTTCAAGTACTTCTTTTCTTTTTCATCGTCAGTGGCCTCCAGGGCTATTTGCAATTCTTTATGCCGCTCTTGCACTTTCTGCCTTCTCTGATCGAGCAGGCCATAGATTTTTGATCTGATATCTGAGATTTCGCCTTGTTTTCTAACAAGCTGTTCCTGATCGACTGTCGCTCCTTCTCCTTCAGGATTCTTGATCTTGTTGAGTTCAGCAAGTTTTTGACCTAATTGTTCTTTTAGATCAAATTCCATATTATCTTCTTCGCTCATGAATTCCCGGGCCAGCCAGTCGCTTCTTTGATTGAGCATTTCGCGGGAGGCCTCTACCGGCTTTGAAGTAAATTGCTGACCGGCTTTTTCTTCCATTTTCTTGGTGTAGTCGAAAAAGTTCAGTGGGCCGGTCTCAAGTTTTTCTATAAGTATTTTGCGTCTCTCTCTTAGTTTTTCATATTCAATAGAACGGTTCCTGTTTGGTTCAGATGATAATCCGGCAGGTCCCATTAAATGTGCTTTAGAGTCTGTCTGTTGATCAAACTCGTAGATTTTCTTTTCAAGGTCTGCTATTTCAGTTCTAATGCCAGCACGTTCTTCATCAGCCTTTATTTCCGCTTCGCTACGCTGGTATGTCTGGTACTTTCCCCACTTTGTGTTGATCCTTTTACGAACCATGTCCATAAATGGCTTCATAGTAGGATCATCAGCGTACTTCTCGGTCAAGTTTACAAATTCAGTTGCCTTGTGGCTCTTTGCAAGTATGTTATTGTCGTTGTCGCGAATGTAAGTTGCCTGGTTGTATTCAATAGCTTCCGGAACGATTTCTCCGCTTATGGTATCCATCATTCCATCTTTTGTCCTGACAAACCTGTTTGGATGATCATTGTACTTGTACTGGCTCGGAAAGTGATCCCCGGGCTCTAAAGGTTCTTCTCCGAATTCCTGGTAATATCCCCTGTAGTCGTATTGATGTTCCGGATGGTCTGGATTTGGATGCAGGCCCATTTTTTTGGACATGTCGTGATACCACTTCAGGAACGAATCTTCATCGACATTGTCCTTTTTTAACGTACCGTAAGTTCCAAAATCGGCAGTGTCGCTTTTCTTTTCTAACCAGCTTTTGTATTCCTGAAAATCATCAGGAAGCTCTTTCGATGTGGTTTCTGGTTGTGGATCATTTTCGGTAGGGACGGGTTGTTTTGGCTGTCCTTTTTTTTTGCCAAGGATTTCCCGTTCGATTTTTTCATCGTCCCAGCCGGACTTTAATAAATCCTCATAGCTATGATACTTGTTATTGACATTGTAAAATCGCGGAAGCTCTGTAAGTTCATCTTCAGTCCAGCCTCCGTTGAGCATTTGCTGCTTGGTATAGATCTTATTGTCGACCGGATTTTTGTAGCGTACTTTTTCTGTATCCGGTGAGGTCATTGTCATTGTCATAACTGAAAAGATTTAATTTTTTTTCTTGGGGGCCGCATTGCCTGATCCGATTTCTGGCTGCTCTGTATTAGTCGGCTCTTCTTCTTCTTCGACGTAATTATAGTTCAACTCGTTATAATTACCCGCACTTTCCTTGTCCATTTTCATCGGTACCATTACATCGAAACTGTATAGGTAGAACACGTTTCCATCCTTATCGGTTAATTCCTGCATTTCCAGGTTTAAGGATTGATTTCCGACCGGTGTAGAAGGAGCATGAGGCAAAGGATCTCCAGGGGGATTTACGGGGCTAATGCCTTTTCTTTTCAATATGTCTTCGTAATAGCTCTCGTGCGTGGTCAATCTTATTTTTGCAAGTTTTTTTCCGCCTACAGTGATAAATTCAACATCGTTCATTGATCCATTCTGCACAAATATTGACTGGTTTGACTGTGCGGTTATCCTCTGCAACTCTCCTTTGCCATCGATGAAATACATATCGCCCCCGGTATAATAGTCAACAGGTACCTGATCCCTGCTGCCTGATTTGTGAGGTATCACGGCTGTGGCATCCTGGATATAGCCTTCCTGTTTCGAATAAATTTGCTTGTAGAACGGCGTATCTTCAAATTTAACTTCCGTTTCTTGGGTGTTGTTTCTAATTTTCGCCTGTTGGATCCGCTGATGTGCCTGTTGCGCCTCCATAATATTGGAATACGTTTTATATTCCTCTTCCAGCCATTTTATGGGGTCGTCACTGTAGAGTTTTTGTCTTGTCTTTTCATCAGGAACAGCCTCAAGAAATTCCTTGTCTAATGCCTTTTTTTCTTTTTGGTAATGTTGGGCAACAAAGCCTCTAAGATCTCCTATTAATTTTGCTGAATAATATCCTCCTCCGGGAGTGCTAATATGAGCCCCCTGTGCTATTCGTTGACCTTGTGCGTCCATCTCACCAAGGAAGTTATGCAGGTTAAAAGGCTTTTGTCCTTGATATTCAAAAGCAGCATCAGCACCTCTGCCTCCGGATATGATTTCCTGGTATTCGGCCCTGTGCTTGTTGTATTCGGACCTGGAAATAGAGCCTTCTTGCCAGTCTTTTTCAAGGTCTGCCAAACTCGCGGCAGTTGTCTTATACAGGTTAATTGAAGGGTGAGAGCTGAATTCTAACTTGATCTGATCCAGACGATTTAGCTTGTCAGGATCATTTATGAAATCCTGGTCATGAGTGAGATTACCGACTTCTGTGAGATATTTTTCTAAGTCTTTATCAAGTGCTTCTTGATATACCGGAGTAAGGTTGTCGTGACGGGCCTGTATGGATAGCAACTGATCTGTTATACGATTTGCATATTGCCTGGCATCGTGTTGTTTACGATATTCCCATTGTTCCTGCCTGAATTCATCCTGCTTTTCTTGCTGCTCCATCATGTATTTCTGACGGGCAGCATCCATCATAGTGCGTCGGCCAGTGGAATAGTCATGAACATAGTTTAGTCCGGTTCCGAAATTTGTGTACGCCATTTTTTTTCAAGTGTTGTTAATCCTATTGACCATAAATACTTGCAGCAAGTTTTTTTGTGTCTGCCATTCCTCCTGCTCCTATGATATTTGAAACACCTGCTCCCATAACGCTGCCGGCTATCTCTCGTTTACGATCCAGTGTTTGTTGTTTTATACTTGCAAGTCTTGTATTTTGCTGATCTACGGCAAGTCCGTAATTAGCCACACTCAATCCAGAATTAATAGCGTTGCGTTCTATCTCTCTCAGTATCCCTTCTATTTCTACCTCGCTTTTCATCCTTTCCTTACCTGCTTGTGTTGAGCCTGCCATAGAAGCTGCAAAACGTGCTGAAGGGCTGCGAAAAACCTCACTGGCAATCTGATTTGTATCGATCCTTCTTTCTTCGATGTCTCTCTGGATAAGATTCTTTTTCGACTGGATATTTTTTTTCATGTCTTTGGCATTTTTTACCACATCTGCCATAAGGGTAGAAGAACGGTCTTTTGCGTTCCGCGTCTTCATGATCGGATCTTCTTCCTTGTTGAGTTTGATGAGCTGGGCCAATCCGTATCCGGTCTGTACAGCTCCTAATGATCCTCCTAAAATTGCTTCCCATGGTGTTTTTGGCATATCACTCATATTAGTAAAGTTTATTGTGGTTAGACACAAGCTGATACATCCTGATATTTTTGGACATATCTTTCAGTACAAATTTAACATACAAATACATTCCTTCCATGCGGCCCTGGTTTCCTTCCGGAACAGAAAAGCGCCACTCATCGACTACGAACTGGTAATTTTCCGGCAATTCGCTCACATCGTCAACAGCTATGTTTTTATAACTGCTGCTCACAACATCATAAACACTCTTATATGTTACCTCGTCAAAGAAGTTGGTTCCGCCCCGCATAAGCATGCCCAGGAATGTCTTCATGTCTCTCAGGTTCGGATTTATTATAACTTCAATATAAGGTTCAATAGCAGCCCCGTATGCTGTTTCAGATTCAACATCGTGTTTATGCACCTGCTGAGAATTGTAGGCAATACCATAAAGTGTGTTTTCTTGCGGAATGTACAACGAGGGCCCCCACTGCGGTTTTGATACAAAAGAACGTAGTTTGATGTTGTAGGCAATCGTATTGTAAGATCCGGCCTTGATAAAAGTCATGTAGACCAGGTTTTTCTTTCTGTTGAATATTCCTACAATTCCACCTTTTCCGGAAGGATCGTTATGTCCTGAGTAATCACCAATATCCTCAAAAAAGGATTCGGCTCCTTTGACAAATGATTCGTCACTAAGCTCCAGGGATCTGGTCATGTGCAAGAATTTATTCCTCGTTGCGTCGTACCACATCCAGTTACCATCGACATAAACAAGTGATGTTCGCTGCTCAAGACCAATATTTTCGTATACGTAGTCGTTCCTGTCGAACTTACCACCTACACCGAGTTGTACAAGTATTTTGTCCGGATCGTTGGTCAAAGCTCTTTCATCGACAGGAATAAACCCTATTGCTTTATCCTGCCAGAATATAAGCCTGGAACCAAAACCATGTAATGCATTGACAGAACCGTAACGACCCAGCACATCAACAAAATTATTGGCCATAAACTGCCTGTAAGCATCTACTTTAGCGCCGTCTATCTTTGTGTTGCTGTATCGGATCCTGTTTTTGAATTTTGTTGATTTGTTTATATCGATCGGGGCTCCGGGATATAATATTTCCGGATCTGAATTCCATGCATTGTTAACCGTGAAATCTTCAAAGTTTTCGATCCTACGATCAGAATGGATATTATCATCATCGTTCCATAACTGTATGTGCGGGCTCTTCATTCCAAGGATACTATTACCGGATCGGGCTAAAGGATTGACTGATGTTTGCAAGGGCAGGGTTATTACATTTCCTTCCATTGTATCTTTAACCAGCTTATAAATCGAAAAAGGAATGATCCTGGCATGAGTGAACATCGTGATGTAAGTGTCTCCACCAAACAGTTGAATGTTTTTCGCAATATATTTGATGCTGTAATAAGAAGCAGTTTTAATCGCTTCTTTAAAATCCTCATCAACTTTTTGAAAATGGCCGACATACATGTACTGAGAGTTGGCAAGAGCTGAAGAAGTTGTCCCTCCGTAAAGAACGGATTTATTTCTTTTGTGCCTTACAATCGGAACCTGTTTTAATGAGTTCGCATCCGGATCCCACCAGTCATTGTTATCAGAATGAGTCAATACAAGGCATTTTCCTCCTGCAGCACCGTTTGTGGCTAAAGCAGGAGATGTATACTTAAATATGTTGTGGAACCGGAACAATTCTGCTGAACCGCTCATAGGATCAGTAGATAGTTCGTTCTCTTCTGTTGCGTTTTCAACCTGAAATATTCCTGATATTTTTGACGGATCAATAGTTGTTTCTCTGGCAGTGGTAGGATAAAAAATATGTTTGTATTTCTGTACCGGATTTTCTGCTCCTGCTTCAATAACCTCGTCGTTTTGATATATTGCCTTATAGGCTATCTCGAATTCATCTTCAGCTCTTAATTCTTCAGTTGTTCCCAGCAAATAATCAGGGGGCATCCATTCGCTTATATCATAAACACCCCATTGGAACCTGTCAAACATTCCTTCATATAAATGTTCTTTAGGCTCGAGTATGTTGTGAACTTTAACCCACTCTCTTATTGTTTCATCGTCTTCTTCATAACTTCTGCGAATGATATTAGCTATTGGCCCCTCGGCCAGAATGGTCTTATCTACAGGGCAACGTACAATATAAAATCCGGAAATGTCATGGATAATATCTGTCAGGTCTACATTAACCAAAATACTTGCAACCTGGGCATTGAAATAATCTTTATTCTCGTCAGCAGCACGAAATGTTTCGGTATATTTTTTCATGTAACCGGTAATATATGGCCCGACTAAATTACCGTCTTCATTTAAAGTCTCGAACTGCTCAGATTCGGCACTGCCACGTTCAGGGATAGTAATGTCATCGATCCACCGGACATAATTAAACGTTCCTCTCTTGCTTACAGGAAGGACTCCTATACGATATGTTTCACCACTGCGGTATCCGGCCATTCTTTTGCTATGAATGCCTTTGTATCCAAGCTGGTCTCTTATGTCCAGGTATTCGAAAATGTTTTTTTCCTGCTGGAAATCGTAATACTTGCAGATCCGGAACACCGGTATTACTGTACCGGTATCAGACCAGGTAGGCTTGTCTATCTTCCCCAAAAATACATTGCCTGAGGTATAGGTGTCTCCGTTATAACCGACGGTTCCTTCCAGTACTTTGTAATACTGTCCGGGAAGGATATCACCGTTGCGTACCGTTCCGTCTTCTTTCAGGGAAGGCAGACCGGAATAAGTATCTGTATCAAGATCATTCAGGTTCCTGTCATAAATACGTCCTCGAAAGGCAGGGACCTCATAAGTAATTGCTTTAAAGTCGTTCGGGTTGTTCAATCGTTGCCCGGCATCTAACTGATCCTCTTCTGTTACCCCGCCGATAGCCAATGTTTTTTTGATGTCGAAAAGGTCGTTGATTCGTTCTATAGCTACTGTTGCAGTTGTGTAGGCATTAATACTTACCTGTTCACCTGTGTATTGAGTGATCAAAACATTTAATGATGAGGAAGATATTTCTTCTTCCACTACTATCCTGCCTGTTTCAAAGGCCCCGTTCTCGATCATTTTAAAGGCCAGTATTTCAATCTTTTCGTACCGGGTGTCAATACCTGTAATTTGCAACTTAAGTCCTTTACCGGTATTGCGTGCAGGTGTAGCGCCATTAAAACGAGCATGCCATAACCTGCCCGGGGTGTCCAGATCAACTGATCCTTCATAAGTAAACATTGAGTAAGGGCCAAATAAACCGCTCCAGGAAGTTTTGTATCCTTCTGTGTAATACCGGTAAGCAATAAAATACGGTGCAGCAGGAAGGTTTCCATCGACAAGTTCAGTAAAGTCGATCCGGGCTTCTGTTTTTAATGGATTAAAATCGAGCAGATCCGGATCCACATACTTTACCAGGACAGTGTCAGAAACATGATATCCACCTGGACTAAACCAGATATAGGTGAAGATATCACCAGGATAGTAGGTGATTTCTCCTTGTGTATAATAGCCCCGTGTGACTAAATATTTTTCTCCTTCTACCAGCCCTAGATGATGTCCAGAACGGGGTTTTATATCGATGAGATTGATTGTCTTAGGCGTTGTGATCAAATCGTTCCAATACATACGAACGATTTCTCGGGATTCGTAATCAATGAAACCCCTAACCTGGCTATTCAGTACAAAGAATTTCTCTTTTGTCGTTATGTAAACCGGTGTCAGAGAATTGTTTTCGAGCATACCAATGTAATGCTTCGTTCCATTGGAATACATGATATAAGTCTCACCGTCTCCTTCTACATATCCTACAGCCGTATAACCGTCTTCTATACTGAACTGAACCTCTGTTCCATCAAGCCTTGTCCATGAAAAGTTCCCTTCACCATGATCCAACAGCCTGCCATGGCCACAATCACGGTATGAGTTTTCCGGCTGGAAAGCCGGTTCATTGTCAAGGTGCATGCCCTTTTCAAAAGTCTGTATGTGTTCTTTAGCCATATAAATTCAAAGATGCGTTTCCTGTAAATTCAAACCCGATAATATCGGATAATTCTCTCATGTGCTGCTCAGTAGTTTCATCGTCAGACTTTATTTGCCTGACTGCCCTGCGGTATTCACTTTCAAGTTCCTTTATAAACCTCATGTTTGCCCCGGTAAGACGGTCTTTACGAAACCTGTGCCACAACTCCTTTTTTGACATTTCCCAGATCAATCCCTTTGCAAGCGGATCGATATGGCTTTCTAAAACCATGATAAATCCATCCTTATCAACAGGATATTCCAAGAGATCTATTGTAATCTCCGTCTGATTAGGTTTCCTCTCAAAGATAATCGTGTTGTTTTGAATGTACCACGGATAACAGGCAACGATATTGGTATAGTCTGAAGTGTCCTCCCACCGGTAGGTCAGGTTGTTACCGTCCGTTGAAACATTATACGTTGGAACCCCGCTAAAGACATCCGGAACATGATCCATGTGATCACCCATTAGAATGGCATTGACATGTACTGCCGACTCAGGCAGCTTTACCTGGACATCATCTGTTACTTCCAACAGCTTAAACCTTCTTTGGTAATTGTAGAATCCTCCTATCTTTAGATCTTTCTGCTTTGCCCAACGTGCCAGGATAGGATACATTTTTTTTGTGTTCTCATCTGTATCTTCAACAGCCTGTAAAAAAGCTTCTTTTATGCTTACCAGTTTTTTTATTGCCATAACTGCCTGTTATTGTATTCGTGAACTGACCACCTTAAATTGATCCTGAGCGTCGTCGACCACATCTGCTATGCTTCTTCTTTCCAGCTCATATTCGTTCGTCAGGATAGCTAAAACGACGTTCTGGGCCATTTCTCTGCTTATAGGGAAGTCGTCGTATTTGGTTATACTTTTTATCTGCTGAGAGAGCTTCACTTTTGCATTTGCGGAATAGGTATAAGAATATCCGTTTTGTACTGTAAAAGATGTCCCGGTGTTATATACTGTTCCGCTTGTAGATCCTATGAGGGTTTCAAGTACATGGCCGTCCATGACGGTATATTCTGTATCCACGACAAGAGCAGAAGACATAACATCCAAAGTGTTCCACACGTATCCGTTCATAGGATCTTCCAACACTCCACTAACGTCAAGTTCTTCCTGGTAAGGATACACATAAAGCTCGTTCCTGGAGGTAACAGCATAAAAAATAAATTGCTGTAGTCTTTCATCTTCCAGGGAAATCATTTCCATCAGGTGATCCCAGTCAATGGAATGCAGCATTTTGTTCCGGGAAGCACTGCGAATTTTAATAAGGCCGTCTATTACTGCCGGTACTTCGATCTTGCCCAGCCTCACTGAAGAACTGTACACATTTGGGTTGTCTGAAGAAGATACCGGTGTAGGCTTGTACCTGCCCATTCGTTGATAAAACTCGGCAGGGACCTCGTTAAGTTGTACCAATTCCTGCCCAATAAGCACAGCACGGTAGTTGAGGATCTTGTGCAATAAGTATGCATCAGTGACCCGTGTATCGTCTGTAAGAGCAAGAAGAACTGTTTTTATATCGTAGATAATGTCCTCAACCTTCATTTGGATTAACAGATTTTAGTATAACATTCGAACTCGAAGTTAACTTAAATAAAATCCGTTGTCCATTTCCGAGGCTGTAATCACAGTGCACGTAGTTCAATGATACATTATAAACCATATTCGTGTAAGATGAAAATTCCCATAACAGTTGTAGGAATTCAGGCATTTTCAGGTGTGATGTTGTCCAGTCGACGGCGCCTTTACCAAAGAAGCAATGTTCGCTTTTGCCGTTTCTTCCCAGCCGTTTTTCTAATTCCGGAGGCCGGTATCCTGAATTATTGTTAGTGGTGATATATCCATCGAAGTTCCTGGCTATTTCTACCATAGGCAGGATGTGGTGAATGAGGAGCTTGTCGATTATTGTAGGTGGTATTTCATCGACAATCGTGAATTCTTTTAATCGGAACGGAAAGTAAGGATCCTTTTTCTTCATTCTCATTTCAAAACGGCTATTATAGCAAACAAACCTGCAGCTCCGACTGCGGCCCAGAATTTTCTCTTTCCTTTCTTTATCTTTTTGTCTTTTTCATCAATCTTCGATGCAAGGTCTTTTGCAAGAGTTTCATAAGCAATTAGAGA
This sequence comes from uncultured Bacteroidales bacterium, assembly GCA_964644135.1. Classification (GTDB taxonomy): domain Bacteria; phylum Bacteroidota; class Bacteroidia; order Bacteroidales; family JAGOPY01; genus CAZMOK01. The sequence continues at coordinate 56,770 of CAZXWD010000001.1, forward strand.
GATACTGTCGTTTACTATGATATTGTGCTGGGTCTGAATTATAGAACGTAAATTACTATTAATTTCTGATATGTTAATGAATCGTTCAGATAAAGTTTCGTTCCGGTCTGTTAATAAGGATATCCGTTTTTGAAATTCTGCGTGCTCTTCAAACTTTATGTTCGCCGTGCGTATGCTTTCCATAGGAACGATCAATGAAGTGTCCCTGGGAAAAGACGCACCCCCCGGTTCGATTAAGAACTCGGGGGGTGCTTTATAGCCTGTCTGATCAAGAAAGAGGATACTTGCCTGCTGGTCATTCATAGCAAGTATTTCTTTTGTTCTTTTTTTTAGCTGATTTTCGGATGATGCCAGTTCTGTTGATAACTTTTCGATCTTTTGGTTTAAAGCCGAATCGATTTCATGCAGGGAATCATTCCGAACTTCATAATCAGCTATTACCGCAGACAGCGAATCCTTGCTTTTTTGATGTTTTTCTTTGAGCCTCTCGATGTCTGCATGGTAGTTCTCTTCCGGTATCCTGTCATCACAGCTTCGCACAATAATAACAGTGGCTACAACTGCTATGACCAGTGTCAGGATTGTTTGGATGAGACCGTACTTTTTCATTCCTTTTTAATTTTGGAACCCGGCATTGCTTCTGCAAATTTCTGAAAAACTTTCATAGATGCAGAATAAGCCAGCAATATAAGTATCACATTTAATGATACAAGGTAATCCGGATCCGTCCATTTATTTTTCAACTCAAGAAAAATAATGATTATCGCAACGATTAATGCTGCAATAGTTTTGATCCTTGTCGTTGAGGTTTTGATGATCATATCTCCCTGGGGAGAATAACCTTCAATTTCTTCTAAAAAGCCAACCTTAATTTTTTTCATGATCTTTTTTTCTTATTGTTTTTACTCCTGCCAATATTGCGGCGAGAATTACCAGACACATAATAAAATAGCCTACCGTTTCCCATATGTCTATTGAAAATTCTTTAATCAGGAAAAAGGCAGGCACAAGCGGAATGAACTTGAACAGCAATATCCAAAGCCCGAATGTTCTGATCATCCAGCCGTTGATTCCTTTTTCATCTGTATAAAGAATGTCTTTACCCATGATCAAAGCATGGATTATATCCCAATAGGTCCAGGTAATAAATAAAAAGGAAAGTTGCAGCAAGATGTGTTGAAACCAATCCATGCTTTCCCAAAAATGGATCAGCAAGACTCCATGCAACATAATACGGATCCAAAAACCCGCTGCGTGGAACAATTTTGACCAGTACCGGTCATTGCTTCCCTGGTGCCTCCAGCTGATCATTGCCTGCTGCATGATTGCAAGCATGACAACAATAATGAATGTTAAAATAATTTGTCCCATAGCTTTTTTATATTCCTCCTTTTGACATGATATAAGCAGTAACTACACCGGCAACAATGGCAAGAACAGCATTAATAATCCGATCCGACCATGTGTTAGTGTGTTTCCTGGTATTGAGCAAGGAATTAACCTGTAGGTTAAGTTTGTTGTATTTTTCCTCAAGCTCTTTGAACCGTTTAGCACTGTTCTCTTCATTTTTCTGGCATGAATCAACAGTAGAAGTAACCTGTCCTATCAAGTGACGGGTGAACTCTTTAAGTAAAAATTGTCCATCGCTTTCATCAAAAAATCTTTGGTCCATCAGGAAATGCAGCATTTGACGGTATTGCCACTGCCAACACTATAGCGTCTTCAATGCATTTGACAGTATGTGGGATACCTGGTTTAATAGTTAATGAGTTACCTTTTTTGAGGATGGTGGTTATGTTTTCGTCGTAAGTGATTTCAATCTTTCCGGAGATAACAATAAATATTTCCGTTTCGGTATCTACATGTTTATGTGTTGATGCATTGGCTTCCATTTCAAGCAAACAAACATCACATTCAGGATTACGCATTAGTCCTTTACCAGTTGTCTTTGCATCGCCTGTCTGGTAAGTTTTAGTATTGCCACACGCATGAATTACCGGAACCTTTTCCGGAAGATCTTCAATCATGCTTGTCAGGTTTTTTAGTTCATCGGTCATAGGAGTGGTTATTAATAAAAACTGGTTATTTTTTATAGGTGTTTTACCACCATTCGATTGTTCCTGCATAGTACCAGGCAAATCTTCCGTTGCGGAAGGTCATTTTATAGCCTTTCCGTTTCCAGAAGTTTTTACATCGCCAGCCCTTATAGAGCCAATGATCTTCCGGTAGCCATTCGATCCGGGATTCTCCTTGCATACCTACATTGTCTTTTGTGTAGTAGTCGGTAATTTTTGTACGTTGACCCACAAAAACGGTACAGTTATCGACAATCCATTCATTACCATGTTCTTGCCATATATCCTTAGCGAATTCTTTGGCCACATCTTGCATTTCATGGACCCACTTAGGATTGTTGGGATTGACATAATTGATGTAATAATAGGCCACAAAGTTCAATCCGCCTATTTCAATCTCATAGACGGACATAGGCGGATCTGTAACGATTTTCCACTGGCGTTCCTTTTCGACGGTAGTGTGGTCAAAAGTCCACCCTTCCCATTTGTTTTCCGAATCTCTTGCGGCATATTCAGGCACGTCGTTATACCCATCAAGGTACTGTTGTGATACCATAAGAAGCGGTATCATTACAAAAAATAACATTAGAAACTTTTTCATAGCTGTGCGTTTTTAATTAATAGATAATTATTCAGGTTCAGGTTCAGTGATGACCTTCTGTTTTAGCTTTTCTATTTCCCACAAGGCCCACTGTTTTATATAGTTCCTGTTTGTGAATGTCTGGTCTTTCAACCACTGGATTGTAACCTGTGCAGCTCCTACAGAATCAGCGTTGCTCCTGGCCACACGATATTGTTCCGTGCTTTTTTTATAGAGCTCTCCATTATAGACCAGGTATTCGGTATAATTTATTTTTAAGATTATACCATTAGGATGTGGAGTCTGAACAGCTTCCCAGACTTGCATAGTCGTGTCTCCTTGGCTTATATTAATTACCGTGTCTTCTTGGACTGTCCACTGAGAAAACGCAGCAGAGGCCATTAAAATCAATAAAATTGTCAGTAGTTTTTTCATATTAATATAGTTTGTGAATAGATACAGTTGTTACAGGTATTGAAACGCTAACACTCGAAACATTAGCCTGATAAGCATAAAGAGTAATCTCATCGCCTGATGATAACTCAACAGTTAAATCAATGAAAGCCAATTCCTTTCTGCCTGATTCTACTTCGATCATTGTTATACAAGCACCACCGTACCCCGAACCGTTTACTCTTGGTTGCAGTCTTAAAACATCTATATCAGAACCAATATTTAGCGTTACTGTGAATGTTATTCTAAAAATTCCAGCAACTGAAACGGTTGCCGTACTATCATCGGTCATTGTTATATTCTTAGCTGTTATGTAATTTGCATAAGTTCCGTCTGTCAAAGGTATTTTAGTCCAAGTACTTTGCAGTAATGTGAATGATGATGCGTGATTATCTGACCAAGACATATAAGCAGCCTCACTATACTCCACCTGACCATCTGAGTTTTGCACCAAGTTCCTGTCAGGCGTTACGTCTTCGATTATGCCGTCGAAATCGACTCTGTTGGAAACAGTCAATGTATTATCTTTCAATAAGGTTCCTTCTATGTAAACGCCATTATCAACTGTTTCTTCATAAATGCTATCAATACTTAATGTCGATGCTGTTGCTTCAGCTCCGTAACCAAGATCCGAACTGAACTCATCTAACAAGTCTTGATAACCCCAATAAGACATTTTTTCACTTACCCCGTTGAGAACCAAAAAGCAAGTGTCTGCTGCTGAAGATACAGCTGGCGGTAAAGGATCAATGTAAATGTTGGCTTCTGTTCCGCTGTGTTTTGTAATTTTTAATCCGTCATTGGCCGTAAGTTCAAGCTGACCGGATTCGTCTGAGACCAATGATCCGGATGTGCTGTTTGTTAAATACAATCTCCCATAAGGCGCATAAACATAACCGTCTGAATCTCCATGTAACCATGTATCGTTTAATAGCCCGTCGTCTTCATTCCAGGCAAGATACATTACAGGCCCGCCTGTTCCGGCATCGTCAGCTCCTGCCCTGTAACCGAGAAACAATCCGTAATCGCCTTCCCAGTTATATCCGGCACGTTGGCCCCAGGCAACATTACCTGCTCCTGTTTCATTATTGTAAAGAGCATACCATCCGCCTGCTATATTGTTATAGGCCGTTGTGTTTCTTCCTCCGGCATGAAATCCCGCGAAAATATTGTTGCCTCCTGAGGTGTTACTGCCACCGGCTGAATAGCCAAGAAAAATATTTTTATCACCGGTTGTGTTGTCTTCTCCTGCAGTTTGTCCAATCATTACATTGTACTGAGCAGATGTTGAGCTATATCCTGCCGAGTTTCCGATCATTATATTTCCGTCATCGGATAGATGAGCGCCGCTGTAACCACCTGCCCTGAAACCGGCTATGAAATTATTGTCACCTGAACAACCGTATCCTGGAAAATTTCCCAGGTATATGTTATTTTGTCCTGATGTTTGATATCCTGCGGACCATCCCAGTGCTGTTTCTCCCACTCCTGTCGATCCACCAAGCGCAAGATATCCTACGCCTGCCATTTGTCCGTTGCCAGAATATGTAGAAGGTGAATATCCTGCTGATTGGCCTAAAAAAACACTCGTTCCGTATCCTACTTTATATTCTTGCCAGAGCAGTTTTACAGGGTTAGTTGTTTGATCTATTTCCCAAATACCACCGCCATAAGTTCCCAGGCTGTTATCATAGCTTTGGATACACATCGGGCCGTCAACTATCAAAGGGAAGTCATCCTGCTGTCCGGAAGACATGCCCAGGTCTCCACCTGCCTGGATAAAACCGGTTTCAAGCGTATCGGATATATTAACATCGCCTTGCACATCAAGGTCTTTACCGGGCGTTGAAGTGTTGATCCCCACATCGCCTGAACTGTAATATATATCGGATCCGTTTTGTGACCACAGGCTAGCACCTCCTGTTATGATCGCCCAATATACGGTGTCATTAGAAATCACTACTACCGTATCCGAATCGCGTTCGTTTAGATTGAGCAGCATGACTGGGGCATCAAATGCTGTGATCATTGTCTGCCCCCGCATGCCGATAAATCCAAAAACCAGTATTATGAAGAAAAGTATTTTTTTCATTTTAGATCAGTTCTACGCTTTCCACACTTGTTACTTCCGCCATGGAAAATATATTTCCGTTAGTGGTGAGATATGTTCCCGCCATCATAACGTAGTTAACATTGGTCACAGTTAGATCGATTGATTCTCCATTGTTGTAATTTAATCTGATATTTTGCCCTTCGAACACAGAAGTAAGGTCTCCATAAGCATCATCAAGTCTAACCCTGTAATAGTCCCCAACGGTATCGTAAGCAGTTACATCAAATGATTCCGGAAGGCTGTAATCATCATTGTATACTGTCACCTTAACCCTAGTTGAAACTCCTGGCAATCTTACATATAAAGATCCGACTCTTGACTCTGTATAAGTGCCATAAGTTATTTTTGACTTGTCTATAGTCAGGGTCAGATTTATAACATCATCTGCCTTGATACTTATAACAGAACCTACAAGCCATTCACTTGCAAAATATCCTGTAACAGATTCGGAAATATAAACATCCCATTCTTTAGTTTTTTCACTAAGGTTTGAAATTTCAATCGTAAGTGAAACTGTTGATACATCTTTTGCACATACCACATCATCAGCTTTAATGGAAAGATTAGTTGCTACATTGACTTCTTCATAATACCAGAACGATCCTGAAGAAATACAAGCATAGGTTTTTTCATAATTACTTGTAGCAACAAAAAGGCTGGTTCCTTCAGGATGACTGTTAAAATCCAGACCATTTAGATAGGTTTCAATGTCCGTTTCCGTGGTAATCACAATGTCGCAATATCCGGAACTTTGTGAGGCTATTAATTGACGTATCTTGCCCCTGTCAGTTCGCATACTTAACACACCGTTATCGTTGAACAAATCAATTACTCTTCCGTGGTTGCCTAAAAGCCTTAGCCTGGTAGCGTTCAACCATCCGGCAGTGTTGCCAAACTTAAAATTTTTGTTTCTCATAATCTGTTATGTTAAAACGGATGAAAAAAAAGGGAGCCAGAAGCTCCCATATTTTTTATGAGGCAGGCCTGATCACGATATAACTCACTATCGTATCGCCTCCAGGATCCCCATCGAATGTGAATGTTAGACTGTCAGATCCGGTAACAGCACTTACACCTACTACATTGTTTGTGCCATCGTCAATAATAGACCACATGACTTGATCGTTTAATACAGCTCCGGTAACATCGATCGTTACAGCTGCTCCGTTTGCAGCATCTGAATTGCTTTCAGTGCTGGAATCGCCATCTACGTGCGCAGTGTCATCGGCGACGTGTGTATTAAGTTTAGCTTTCAAGTCATTCAGATCTACGATTGTCTCGGCAAGAGTAGTTGGTGCAGTTGCATCTGCAAGAGAAGCATCACCGGCCTCTTGTGCTATGTGGTATGTCCAACTATCTGCAGCTTCAGCATCGGCATCATGACTGTCATATGAAGTCAGTAAAGCCGTTGTTAGGGCTATCAGAGAGGTCAGATCAGTAGCATCGGCAGTTGAAACGGCCGTATCTGCAGCAATGTGTTCTTCGACATAAGCTGCATCGGCAGTTGATTCTGTCCCGCTATCACCTGCTGTATGAGCCGTATCATCAGCTACGTGAGTGTTTAGCTTAGCTTTCAGATCGTTCAGTCTTGTAATGCATTCGTGAATATCTGTGGGAGCAGTCGCATCAGCTAACGAAGCATCACCGGCTTCCTGGGCCTGGTGTACCGTGGGTGCGGCTCCTTCTGCATCAGCATCATGTGTATCATATGTACTCAACAACTCAGTTGTCAATGCTATTAAACTTGTAAGATCTGTTGCATCGGCAGCATCAACGTTTCCATCTGCAAGTTCTGCAGTATGTTCTTCTCCACTGCTTCCGGCATCGTCGACATGTGTGTTGAATGTTGTTTTTAATGCATTGGCAAGTGCAATAGCGGAATTCAGTCCACCATCACCTGCATCAGCATAATGATCATTCAAGGTCGATTTCAAAGAATTCGCAAGAGTTATTGCAGAACTTAACCCGTCATCGTTTTCATTGTCAAGCAAGGTTCTTGCATCTTCTGCCTTGATCGGATATGCCCTGTTTTCAGCATCTGCCTGGTCAACAGCTTTTAATTTTGCAACGATTTTTGAGATGTGATCTTTTACGCTTTTAGCTGCAGCACCAAGGTAAGAGGACTCTTCATTCAAAGATGTTATTTCCACATCTTTAGCCTCTTTGACTTTGTATTTTCCTTCAAAGTCATAATGTTCGCCTGTTTTTTTATCTATAGCCATTGTTTTGTGTTTTTGAGGTTAGAAAATGGAGAGGACCTAAGCCCCCCCCTTAATTACCCAAAATCCGAGGTTACACAATGGTAACACTCAGTGCTGATTCAATGGCAGATTCAAGCGCTGTGAGATATCCGCTGTTTGATTCATTGGCATACAGCACATAGTGAATGTCCTCGTTCTTACTGTACCCTGTTAGGGTAGAGCTGGACGGCTTGGCATCCTCTATGATGTGAAACTCTGTATACGTTTTGGTTGTGTCCACAGCCTCATTCAAGATCTGATCAGCTTCACCTGTAACGATAGTTTCACCGTCAGGAGCGAATACAGGGGTGTTCTGAGACATCCTTGATCCTATGCCGCGGCTGTAAACTCCGGTTCTTCCGTACAACACTCCGGTACTGTCAACAGCAAGTGTTGAGGTTCCGATCTCAACAGTGGCATCTGTACCTGTAAATCCGGCCGTAAGCATGACTCCGGTCTTCCCGCGGGAAGCTCCACTGGGGCGTGCCGGGAAGTAATCCCCGTCGTCAACGATTACCATGCCCTGGCCTTTGTTGGCTGAGGCAGTTATGTCCACAGCTGCCGTACATACAAATCCGGAAGTTCCGCCCGTAAGTGTTTTCGAAGCGGAAAGCCAGCTCGAGGTGTCTGAAACATCGTAAAGCCAGATGTATCCGGCTGCAGTCGTAGCATTGATCGTTCCGCTTGTTACAGAAACGGCCGCTATTTTTGCAGTTACTCCGGAGGTTTCCTGGGTCACCGTTTCGCCAACCTGGGGAAGAGCTGTCTGACCTGCTGTAAATGCAACCTTATGCACCAGGTAAGCACCAACTTTGTTGTATGCTTTAGCATTGATCTTGTTTACCAGATCATAGTACATGTTGTACCGGTCTGTTGCAGGCGTTCCGGTCAGTGTTGCCGGGGCCTTGTAATTGTAAATGTACTCGGTTTGCTTCTGCCCTTCCTTGACGGCGTTATTGAAAAGTATGATCTGATACCTGGTATCAGCCACGACTGTTTCATCTGCTCTTCCTACAAGGGCTATCTGGGCGACTTCCGCCTGGGAAGCTACTTTATATGCCCTGGTCACGGATCCCTTTTCAAAAGGAGGCAAAATGTTTGCGATTGAACTGGCAGAGTTGTCCTCACAGATTATACACTGTCCAGGAAACGGGCCATCTGCGGAAACGTCCTTGACATTACCGCCGCCAGATTTTAAAGTGTTAATGATGGCTTTTCTGATTACTGTTCTACTCATGGTTTCTCTTTTTTTTGAGTTATTATTAATTTAATTCCCGTGGAGCTCTACGGCTCTAAGGGTTACTTCTTGTCAATGTCCTCTTCAAGATTTACCGACTTGTTATAATCTGCCACGTTACCGCTGAGGATTGCTGCTGCTTTACGGCAAAGCTCTTCATGAAGCGAATCCGGAAGATCTGTACCCGTATAGTTCTTGAATACAACTCCTGAATTAAGGGTTGCAGAGTTTCCTTGGATCGTGTACTCCACCTCAGACTCAACGTTGACGTTTTCGGTATAGGATCCAAAGACTTCGGTTATTACCGCATCGGTATAAGCAATGATTTTCTGGCCATTGGTAAACGAGGCCCCTACAGTACTTACTTCCGTTCCTATGGAAACGCGTTGAGGTTCTGCAATGTAATACATATCACCGCTGATCAGGGTTCCGATATCTCCGAACACAACTTTGTGCCCTTCGGAAGATTCTATTCTATATATCCTCTCCGGGAAACTTATGGAAGGCCTTCTAAACGGGTCAAGATTGATTACTGCATATTCATCATATGTCAACGGAATTGTTGATATGACAGTCCCGCTGACATTTGCTTCAAGGATCAGGCACATCATGTAATCATCAGGAAACTTTGAAACCGGAATGATATCTCCGGAAGCATCCATGCCGGTCTTTTTTTTGACGAGTGTATAAAGCTCATCTCTTAACATCTGTGTCTGCTGCCACTTGGCATCTTTTTGATCATTCCTGGCTCTTTCGACCCTTCTTAAAATGATATCATAGATAGCCGAATTAATGGCTTTATCTACAGCACCTTTGCGCCACCTAGGGCTCATTTCTGAGTCCAGATAAAACTTGATCTTATAATGTAGCTGAACGATGTTCATGATTTACCTGTTAGTTCTAAATTGATGTGTTGAAATTATCAATACAGTTTGCTGTTGTCAAGTTTACTTTTTAGCCCTGGTAGTTTTTCTTGCCGGTGTTTTCTTGGCCGGGATGTTTTTTTTCACTGCCTTTTCGACTTGGTCGAAACTATCCGGTTCAAAATCATCATCGCCTTCCTTGGCTTTAGTTTCATCAAGCGTCTCGGTCTCTTTCTTGTCTTCGATCACCTCGGCGACAGGCGGCTTATCTACCCTTTCATTCATGAATTTTTCAAGTTCTGCCTGTTGCTTATCGACCTTTTCCTGGAGTTTTTTGTACTCCTCGTAAGTGATGTTTTCCGGCAACTCTTTTGCAGACTCATCTTCTGTCATTTCTGCAATCTCAAAAGTGAAGGTAGTGTCCGGCTCGATTTCTTTGATCCGCCTGGTCAGTGCAGTTAAGGCAACGTTATTATCTTTAAGATTGGCAACAACCTCTACATCTGTCATTCCCAGGTTCTGTCCATTAAAAACAAGCCCCATCTCATCTTCTTTGATAATCTTAAAAGCCATGGCCATACGGACAGCTTCCATGATAGGACGGTTCGGATCTTTAAACATGTTGATAAATTCCTGGGGTGAATGCATGGCTCTTTTGTAAAGTTGTCCTCGCAAAACTTTAGGTGTCATGCCTTCTACCACCTCGATACCCATGTATCTGGCCAGAGGTGTTACTTCTTCTTTAGAGAGGTTTTCAACCATCTGGAGAGCTCTGCCTACAAGACCTGCCCTTTCTGATTCACGATCTGCCTCAACATCCTGGTCGTAAACTTCAAACAGGGGATCATCTATTGCAAAAGGAGATCCGTCAAGGGTGTGATGCATTCTGACAACAAGCCAGGCCTGGGCCTCATACATGTTGTTCAGATCAAAAGTATTCCGTTCAAGAAGCGTAATTTTCCTCCACTTGATATTGCCGTCTACGTGCATACCGATAGGAATTCCGTATAATATTCCGGTTACCGGGTCTTTGGTAAACGTGATCTGGCGTTGAAGTTCTTTGTGCTTGTCTATTCTGATAGCCTTGACTTCAATAACCATGGACATATTGTTCTCCAGCCGGTATCGCTGCAGGTTTTCTACAGCTTTGTTCATATCGATAATTTTGGTCTTGAATTCTCCATATTCGATGTAAGGCATGGAGCGCCTTTCTTTGAGAGATACAGTTAAATGTTTCATTTTATAAAGAGATTTTAGTTTTTAAGGAAAAAAGGAAGAGGCCGGAGCCTCTTCCTAAAGTTATTATGGATGAATTAAGCAGTGGCAGGCGGTTCAATGATCGCACAGGACTTGCTGTTGTAAACAACAAGCATTGTTTCTTTCAGCATCTGGAATTCCTTTCCGTCAACTGAAGTCTGTGCTCTGCCGTCGCCAGTCATACCGTTTTCATAGAAATAAACCATATTACGGTTTACTCCCAGGCGGCCACGAGTCCTGATTTCAACGTTCGGCCTGCCCGATTCGTTCTGACTCATGTCAATGAGATAGTAAGTGGAGCTTTGCGCCAGCTTACCATTTGAAAGCCTTCTGGGATATTTTTCTTCATCATCAAAGGCCGGGTTTTCAACAAAAACGATTGTGTTTCCATTGACATTGATAACCTGGAAGTTGAAGCCTATTCTTGGTGAGGCTCCACCCGGGGTCTGATCCTGAGTGATGTTGTGGGTGATGTTGTAATAGTTCTTGCCATGAATGGCAGCCTGCTCGTGGGCGTTTCTCATACCGTCGTTACCGGTTACGGCATAGAAAAGTTGTCCGCCCATATTGACAGATTTCTTCTTTACCATTCCGATTACATCAGAGAAGTCGTCCCATACAGCCTCGCCATTGGTTCCTGAGGCTTCAACATCGTTGGCTCCGCGGATCTGTTCGATCAGTGCGTCTCCGGAAACAATAGGCATGCCAGTTTCCTTATCCGTCATGGACGGGGCAGGAAGAAGGTTGCCATAAGAATCCTTCATGGTTGATTTTCCGTGCCATTTGTTGAACTCATCTTCAAGCAGGAACTGGGCCCGGGCCTGAGATTCGATCCAGAAGATCCATCCCTTTACCGGTTCACCCTTGCTATTTTTGGTCATGTACCACAGTACCCTTTCAGCATTGGCATCACCGGTAATGGCAGCGCCTTTCCTCTGAATGGTAAAGTGATTGATAAAGCTGTCCGGATAGAATGTCCTTCCGAAGCCCCTGAGAGACCTTTCACCGTGCATGGTATAACCACCCCAGCAGGTCTTCACACCCTGTTGCGGAGCTACCCATGTCGACCAGTCAAAAGAATCCCCTGGGAAACACTGGAAGTTGTACAGCCAGTATCCGGGTGCTTTCGTTACACCCATTACCCTTGCCTGCTTGCCATTATAAAACATGGCTACCATGTCCGGCTGCAGCATGTTGTCATACATTTTCAGGGTAAACCAGCCTCCTTCAGTAGACGATCCTGCCGTAGCAGTTCCTACCTCTGAAGTGCCGGCGATCCGGGCCGCCTTCTGGATCCTTCCCATGATATGATACTTCCAGGATTTGCTGTCGATCAGCTCACCTTTAGGCACCATCGGGACGCGGGTTTTATATGCTTCTGTGGTACGTGAAACGGTAAATGCACCGTTTGTCGCACCGGCTGTGATGAAAGTCATCAAATGCCTTTTCTCGGCATATTCAATGACCTTGTCAAAGCCCTTTTCTGGATAGTTCTGATGTGCATTTGTCAGGTTCAACTGAGTTGTGCACTCGTCATTCCAGGTTCCTTCAGTTATTTGAATTTTTGCCATTTTTATTTACGATTAATGGTTTGACATTTATTGATCAAGACCATCAACCGCATCATCGTCTATACCTGAAACGTCTCCCAAATCTGAGGGATAGTCCGTTTCATTCGGAGCGAATTGTCTGCTTTGAGCGCCTCCTGCGTTGGCACCTGGAGCGTTTCTGAACTTCTTACCGTTTTCCTTTTCTATGGCCGAGTTATAGCCTGACCTTGACGCCTCTTTGAGTCGCTTTTCTACATTGGTCATAATGCGCTGTCCGAAAAGATCAAATAACCTTGCCTTTACTTGTGTTTGGGCATTATCATTGTTTTTCGTTAACAGACCCGCTTTTATTTCCTCACGTAAAAATGCTTTCGTCTTGGCAGGTAATTTCTCACCCATGAATTCTTCCATATCGTCAACGACATTAAGCATAGCATCCTTTTCAGCTTCGGCTTCCTGGGCTACTCTGCTTTGAATTGCTGTGGTTTTTTCCTCAGCTTCATTCATGAACTGGTCAAAGACCTCGTCTCTTTTGCCCATGATCATGCCGTTTATTTTCTTAACGGTTTCGTCGAATTCTCCTTCATCAATCAATTCCTCGATACGGGTAGAGATTTCCTGTTCTGTCTTTAAGTTTTCGGCATTCTTCAGATAGTCACCTACCTTCTCCTCATCAGACTTTAACAGATAGTCTGTATAAGGCTTGGTTACATCGGCCAAATCTTTTCGTGTTCCGCCACCCTCAAAGAACTTGATTATTCCTTGTGTTTCCTCGTCGTACTTTGAGAGATCGAATTCAACTTTTTGACTGGCCTGTTCAAAATGCTTTTTCACTCCTTTTTTGAATTCATCAAAGGAGTTTCCTTCAAACTCTTCCAGCCCTACTTCTTCAGCTACTCCTGCCCAGTCTACTTTCTCGGTTTGCTTTTTTAGTGCTTTTGCCTTTTCAAGCTGTGTTTCGAGTTCTGTAGTGTCGAATACATCGTCAGGGCCATCAGCTCCAGTGGAACCTGTCGATCCTGTTTCACCTGTCGGTGCTGTTCCACCTGTTTCACCTGTCGGTGCTGTTCCACCTGTTTCACCTGTCGGAGCCGTCGTTCCTGTCGGAGCCGTCGTTCCTGTCGGTGGATTGAACAGATCGTCATCCGGGCCACTGTTGCCCGTCGGGCCATCATCAGATCCTGTTGAGCCTGTTGATCCGGGAGCTGCTGTTGTTCCTGTAGAGCCTTCTGGTTCGAAATTGTCATCACCTATCTGTCCAAAAGTATCGTCTTCAAAGGTGTCTTCGTAGCCGGTAGGTTCTTTTTCTGTTTTTGTTTTTGCCATAATAGAGAGAATTAAGATTTATTTTGTTTATCGCTTTTACCTGCGATATTAAGAACTCCTTTTGTAATATCCTGCTGAAGCTTTCCTGCAAGTTTCATCCGCTCAATGTCTTTTTTCTCTTCCCCTTCTAACTGTATTTTTTCTTTTTCGTGCATCTGGCGGTCCTCACGGTCTTCCCTTGCTGCTTCAATATTTGCTTTTTCCCGTTGTGCTGCACCTTCTTCTTTCATCTGTGTCTGTTGATTGGCAATCATGCTTACTTCCTGCCATGCATTTTCGAGTATCGACAATCCTTCATTTACATTTTTTGCCAATTCAAAACCGATCACGTCTTTTGTTCTTAAAGTGCCTGCATTGATCTCCCTGTCAAAATAGGGCCTTATGTTCTGTCTTACTTCCTGTTCCTTCTTGCCATCGCTTATGAAGACCTTGTAATCAAAATTTTGAAGGTCATTAACAGCGTCCAGATAAGTCATCATCATAGATCCGACCAGGTTCTTCGCCGCGTTTCCGTTTAGCCATTCTTTGTTCGACTTTGTTTTCTCGATTAGCTTGGTAAGTACCCTGGCCATCCATACAGAATGATAAGCAAAAATGTCTTTGGTAATTGAACGGCTGGCCTCAATATTCTGCATTGCTCCGGTAGCTGTCTGAGAGGCTTTTGTCAATCCTTCCCTGGATTCGTTGATCCCTGTAATCCGGTCTATTGTCCTTTCAATACTGTTTTTCAGCTCCAGTAACGTGTTAAAACTCATACTCAGTCCCAGATCAAGATCCTTGATCAATGAAAGCGCCTGGTCTATTCCGCTTACCTGTGCCTCATTGCCCTCTTCAGATGAGTTAACCCTGAGAATGCCATGTTCTGATAAATCATAAATGATTTTTTTGAGTTTTTCACCCTTTGGCTTGTAGGCCTCGTCGTAAACAAAGACCTTGCCTTTCATCTTTTTGATTTCCCGGACGATCTGGTACATGATGATATTGTAAACCTCCGTCAATTCGTAGGTAAGCTCGGCAATGCTGATCCTCATTCCGTCTATTGTTTCTGAAAGACAGAATTCATAGTCGGTTTCAGCTTTGTATTTACCATTACTGCCCTCATAGATGATTTTTCGTTCCAGCGGCTCAGCCTTAATAAAAATGTCTTCGCCTACCCTGACAACTTCCCACACATCCCATGTGTATAGTTTTTCAAACTTAGTATCACCATTCTCAACTATTCTAATGTCCCTGTTATTGCCAACTTCTTTCATCCATTCTTTTTCGCTGAGCTCTCTCTTGTAAGGAACGGCAGAATTGTTGCTTTTAGATGTTTTCCAGAATTCAGGTTTTGGCGCAACAAATTGAATAACATATACAGGTGGCGCGTCTACACCTCCGATATTTCTCCAGCCGACCCGTTCTTCACTATTGCCCTGTTCCTGTTCTTTTAGTTTGGATCTGTCGGGATCTGAAATAGAAGGCCATTTTGCGAGAATGTCTTTGACGTACATGTATTCCCTGTGTCCATAGAAAGGACTTTTTTCAACAAAAGGATCATCTTCCGATTCTTGGTATATTGCATTTTTTGGAGAGATCAGTTTGATTATATCTGTACCGTCAACGTCAGTATCTATCTTAGCCCCACATTCACTGACTATGGAGAGGTCTGAAAAAGCTTTTTTTGTCCTGAGTTTGATGTACTGGCTTTCTATTTTATCCTCAAGAATGATCTGCATGATCTTCTCAAACTTTTGTTTTGGAGCGAGTTTTTCAAAGACATCCGGATCTTCCGGATCAGGAATTTCCATGTTTCCTAAAACCTTGAATCCGGTTTCCTTTCTTACCGTTTCGATCTCTTCTTTAAGAAACATCATAGCCGCTTTGCGCTGTATCTTTTTTAGCTTTTCGGTTATGGCTTCACTATTGACTGTGCTTACAATCGGATCGAGATTAATCGAAAGGTATTCCCCTATTAAAAGTTTGATTTTAGTTCTGCCCAGCTTGTAATCGACATAATCTACAGAGCTTTTGCCTCCGTATTGCTGCAGAATAAAATTTTTCGATTTGGATTTGACTTTCCCGTTGAACTGATCATACAGTGCGGAAAGAGCTCTTTCCCTTGTCTGTTGCGTGGTCAGGAAGAACTGAATGGCAGCATCGGCAAATTTTTTCGCCGAGTCCGCATCAACTATTGATAGCAGGTCAGGAAATTGAGGCATATCTTATGTTTGATACAAAGCAAAGAAAAAAACAAAGTATAGTCAAATATCCCACATGTCTTGGTTTACTCCTGCAAACTTCTTGTAAACGTCTTCCATCTCTTTTAATTCTTCAAAAGAAATGTCGGAAATATCTGTTATTTGTCCTCCAATATCTTGATAATATGGTAGATCTGAAACGGTTTTACGATCCTGATCGTTCTGCCGTGGTTTTTTAGACCGGTCAATGATTCGCATTAAAGCATATCCTATCGCATCGACATTGTCCCAGTCAGTTCCTATGTTTTCTTCATCATAAGCAATGAAGTTATTAATGATCTCACCAAACCAGCACTGACTGATAAAGTCAACTACCCATGTCTGAAGGATACCCATCATTCTGGGTTTGCTGAACATATTCATTTTTACGCCAAAGTCATGGTTCTGTTTCGTGTCCGGAGAATCAAATGATTTGGGTCTTGGACTGAGGTATCTTTTTCCTTCGTTCTTCTTGAAGTAGTCTATGATCAGATCATATTCCGCACTCAACATAGCATCTTTAATCGTATTCCAGGCAATGGCGATCATTAAAGATATTTCATAGAAATGTTCTTTCCTGGGCGGACGCTTCATATAATGGACTATCGGAACGATACCGTAATAGTCTGTGTCGAAATCAACATCTCTGAGATCACGAAGCACCACACAGGATCCCAATGAATCAGAAGTTGTCGTTTGGTCCTCGTTATAACTGTCAATGCCTAAAGTGTCCAGGTGCCGGTATTCGGGTTTGGGGAGCCCTCCGTCGAGCACCTCGATACGCCTCCATTCAGGATCTTTTTTCCTGGCAGGACGTATTGTGACTTTGCGGGGAATTTCGATATCACCCATTTCATCGCGCACCCATTCAAGAACATACTCCTTGTACCTGGGCGGTTCGGAATCAATACGCTGGTTCTGGCCATAGAGAAGATCATTATCAAAGTTGTTCGATCCGGAAGAGGTAAAGACTTCTTCAACGTTTAATGGATATTTTTGGTTCCATTCGATGAGCGCTTTTTTGTTTGGGTTCTTTGCCCTTATTACTCTTCCTTCGAGGATCTTTTCTTTTGAGGCCCTGACATCTTCTACACCGATAAGCTGTTCATCGGAAACATCCGGATATTGAGCTCTGATGTTTGGAAGCTTTTCGGCTTTGGTTCCGTCCGGATTTTTCGCCCCGCCGTAATAAGGGAAAAAGTACCGTTGGCCACCAATGAAAAACCTTCTGAGGCCATAACTTTCCGCGTGATACCAAAGTTCTTTAAATGCCTTACTGCCTGTTAAAACATTGCCACCGGTTCCGTAAAAGTAAAATGTTCCAAGTGTTTCCTCGCCAAGTTCCAATGCCGGCCTGATCGATTCGTATCCCTGTGCTGCTTTGGCAAATTGTCCTGTCTCTTCCATGATCACATCATGAAAAAATTCGCCCTCAAGTTTAGTTGCATGGTCACTCATAGTGGCGAATTGAGTAATGGAGCTGATCAGCGGCTCATAAGATCCCTGGCTGTTTTCATACTCATAACCGATCTCTAATGTATCATCGTTCCTGCGTAGCCAGTTTAGTTTCAGTTCCGGCGGGACATTGTTAAACGAAGAGTATAGTTTTTGCCTGAAGCCTTTGACATATTTTTCAAGACCGGCAGCTACACCCATCCTGTAGTCCGGAATAAAACGATATCCCCAGCTGCCTAAAACATTTCCAACGATTGACAGGCCTTTTCTTCTTGCTTTTGGAATAACAAGGCCTGGTTCCCGGTACTTCTTTACTTCGTAGATCTCTTTGAACAGTTCATAATGAACATCGATAAAATCAGGATATACACTTCCGTGCAACCCTTTGATGATATTGAAATTCAAATGATAATAATAAAAAGGCGGAATCCATATTCCGCCAGTTGTGTACCCGTTTTCCAGGTAATAGAATTGTTCGAGCCACCATTCTTCCCACAGACTTGTTCCTACACATTTAGGATTGGAAACAGAATCGGCAAAGATTGGAATGTTTCCGGCTACAGGTTTTGGATTAAACCCCTTGTCCTTGATTATCGGAACGTAATTATCCGACACTTCGCTGGTTTTGTTTTATGATCGATGCCATTTTCTGCCTGTACATATCCCTGTTTGCCATGAATTTTTCTATAAGGCTTATTTTTTTTCCTCCTTTTAGTTTCAGCTCTTCTTCTTCCTTTTCAATCCTGTCTTCGATCTGGCCAAGCTTTGTTTCGATAAGTGTGCTCGAGGCCATGATGTTTTTAACTTCAGTCGAGTTGGTAGCACCGTAAAGCTGCGCATTAAGAAGGGTGAGCTTACTGAGCAGAAGATCTCTTAACTCATGCCAATAGCTGTAGGTAATGGATTTGTATTCGTCAACGGCAAGGGCAACCAGATCATCCTCTTCCGGATCGTGACCGTCATCATCCCAAAGTCTTCTGATTGCCATCTTTTTTCGTTCGTCAAAGGGCTTTCTGCGATAAGGCGAATCGATAGGATCATAGACCAGGATTATGTAAAGGACGTTTTTCTTTTTTATCTTGGAAAGAACGGTACAGAGCTTTAAAGCTTCTTCCCGGATGATAAGATCGTTTTTCTCGTCAAAAAAGAAAGTACTGGCCATAAGAGATCTAATTTGTCGTAAAAATAAAAAAAACGCTGACCATTAGCCAGCGTTTGAAAATCTGTTAAATTAAACATCAGGGTTTGTGCTTGCCTTCAACGCCCCGTGCCTTTCTGTCTTTGGTTCTTTTTTCGAACCACATCAGCGCCTCTTCCATCTTCGTTATGGCAATCGAGTTTTCCCTGCAGGGAAACATTTCGGCAAGTCCTTTGGTCCGGTCGATAAGGATCTTTAAAAGCTCCTCGTTGGTCGTTCCGTCCCTGACCGTTTTAAGTTTTTCAGGATTTTGCTCGTCTTTTTCTTTGTGGATGAACTGAACTGTCTGTCCGGTTCCTCCTTCAAAGTCTTCTGCAATGTAGGTGTGTCGTGGTACAATGATCTTCATGTTAAAAATTTTTAAGGTTTAGAAATCGTCAATATCGATATCGTAATTGTATTCGTACTTGGTATCTGTCCGGATAAGCGCCTTGCCTTCTTCCCTGGAAAGTTTGATGTAATTATCATATAGTTTGCGGAACTTAATGGAATTGAGCCTTCTGTAGTTTAACATATCGGCAATAAGCGATGGGATGAAAAATACCGGAAACACACTTATCTCAGCCGAGGTGATCAGGTTCGGTTTGAATTCGTGATCGTCATTGGTCTTGACAAAAACAATGTTTAAAGACCCTATCTTAACCTTATAGGTTATCATTGCCATTAGGGCATATGCATTCAACTGGATCGTGTAATGATTGTAGTTGCAGTCTTCAATATGGTCTACAGGTGGCAGCATATAACGATTGTAAACCTTTTCAATCTTCTCATCATTGATCTTGTTTGAACTGAATTGAATTCCCTGGGCAAGATTTGTCTTAAAATCATACATGTCCAGTATCAATCCGTTATCATCGTTATAGGCTTGCCTTCTGCCTTTGACAAGGTCTGTTGTTCCTGCAAGCAATTCTTTTTGATAATAAATGACCTGTTCCGGATAGATCATGTCTTTTTCACCGTCCCAGAGCGTTTCCTTCTTGAACTTTTCAAGGGCCCTGTCGAGCACTTTCGATTTTGAGGTTCCTACAATAAAGAAATTTTCACACAAGCCGTGAATGAACGTTCCATGGTCCAGGCCTTTGTTTTTCTTTCGTTTCCACTCTTCCCTGATCTCAATAGATTTATTCTTTACCTCGTGTGGAAACCGCTTTTTCGCTACAGGAGAAGATACTCCTTTTTCTTTTGCAATAGCTGCAGCAGCCATATTCAAGGATATGACCTTTTCCGGAAAAGGAGTTTTGAAAGGACTTAAAAAGCTGGACACGCTTTCGTATTCGCGTCCAGCCCTGTCAAAATATCTATGTTCATTCGGTTCTAAAAGAACTTCTTCTTTAAACATTATTCCTCCTCTTCTTCACCTAATGGAGAGGTTGGATCGAGGTCTTCCTCTGCCGGCACATTTTTATTTTCGCCCGGATCTGGCATTACAGCTGTTTCATCCTGGACGCCTTCTTCTTCTTCTGAAGAGTTTACCGGTGTAGCTTTCTCGGGAATTTGTTCGGCCTGCTCCACGCCATCATAGTCTTCTCCGTGTTTCATGGCAATATAGCCCTTGTCTTCCAATGCTCTTACCATTGCAGATTCAAGTGCTGAATCATCCATCTGTTCGATCTCTCTGCGCTTCTCCTGGTCTTCTTCGCCCCAAATGCTGTATTGCTTGGCCGACATGAGCTTTAATCTTCTGTCAGTGATCCACTTCTCTACAGAGTCTAAACAGTTGTTACAGGCCCTGTGAAGCTTCTCAAAAGACGAATAGTTGTTCATGGTCAGCCTGGGTGTGGCCAGACCAATTTTTGAATCACAGCTTTCTATTGTTCCGGATATGACTATTCCGTCCTGAGAAATACTTATGCCTGTGACTTTTGTAGCATCGTAAATCCTTACAAGATCCATATAGATTGAAGTTTCCTCCTCCGTCAGCTCTTGCTTGTCAATGATCATTCCGTTTTTGATGTACTTGTTGAAATCAGAACGCCAGTGCCGTGTAATGATCAGAAAATGCCTTCTGAGGTTCTGTACGAAGTTTATGATCTCTTCAGGTATCGGTGCCTTTATGTCTTCTTTGGCATCGTATATCAAAGATCCGTTTTCCTTTTCGCGTATACCGGTTCCTTCTACATGGATACCGTTGTAACCGCCGTCAATGAATTTGAATTTTTGTACTTTCATAATAATTTAACTATAAACAGGATTAATAATTCTTCCTCTTTCTTCTTCTCGCCACTCTTTTATGCATTTTTTCATCTGGGAATTGTCAGGAAAAATGAATACGGTGGCCATGACTTTTATACCGTCAAAATTCTTCAGTACGGTAAAGGATGGCTTGCCTCTGCTTACCCTTTCCTGGTACCGTCGATGTGCGGTGATAGGAGTGCTTTGTAAATCTATTGCTCTCATAAGTCTGCAACCATACCTGGCGATATCCATCTGCTCGTCTGTGGTGTACTGTATCATCGTAATTCAGTTTGGTAAAATGTTACGTTTTAGCTTCAAATGTAAAAAATCTATCGGAATCTGCACCTTACTTTTTCAAAAACTTTTCAAAAAAAGGCCGACCATAAAACGGGCCGGCCTTTCCCAGTAATTAACCAATAAACCAATCTATCTTGAAGCAAGATTAGGCTAAAGTAAGGATAATTTAATCCAATGTCATTTACATATAACCTTGATCTGCAAATGAGAAAAAGTTATCCTTGCCGCCAACAATGATATGATCCAGAACAGGCACATCCAGTATCTTTCCTGATTCGATCATTTTTCTCGTTAACCTGATATCGGCTTCACTTGGCTGGGAGCTTCCTGAAGGATGATTATGAGCCAGTATAACGGCAGATCCGAACTCGTTAATAGCGGTTTTGAATATTCTTTTCGGATCGGCTACGGTTCCTGATATTCCACCTTCTGAAACTTTAACCGGTCTTATCAGCTTATTCGATCTGCTGAGAACAAGCACCCAGAACTCTTCATGTTTTAACCCTCTGAAGAAAGGATAAGTATGTTCGTAAACAATTCTTGAACTGGTAAACTTTTCATTTTGGTATTCGACCGGGTCATTCAACCTCTGGCCCAGCTCCAGTGCTACCCGCAACCGGACAGCTGTTACAGGACCTATTCCTCTGATCCTGGAAAGTTGCTTTACTGACATGTTCTTTATTCTGGAAAGATCTTTACCGGCATCGGTATAAAGCTGCATAGCTGTCTGAACGCTGTTGTTTTCTTCCTTGCCCGTATTGATGATCAGGGATATTAACTCAACAACGGTCATCTTTTGTAAGGCTCCATTTTGTGCTTTATAAATGGGCCGGTCTTCCAGTGCCCAGTTATTTATCTTCATCTTCACCTCCTTCCTCGAATGTCAATTCGCTGTTAGTCCATACGCCACTGTCAAGACCTCCGCATATATCGTTGAGGCCATAGCCGTAAGAGCCGTCAACGCTAAACCGGTAAAACCCTTTTTGAATCTTCACCAGGCGGTCGGATTGTTGTTCAACCCCTGCAGATCCGTTCCATGAATCATGAAGCCAGATGTTGGTTCCTTTGGCAATGAACACATCTTCAGACATAAAAGACCTGTTAGTTGTAAAGCTATACAGATCTATCGTGCAGGTAAATACCAGGATGTTCGATCCGCTTGTTGTGTTATCGATGTTCTCTGATAGTTTTTCAGCACTGATGACAGGATCTTTCCTCTCGGGCATGTCAGGATAGGTGGCATAAAGCTGGCCAAGATGCTCTTCGTTCATGTCTTTCCTGTCCTCGGGATCTCCGATATGAGCCTTGATAAACTCCCGGGGATTGATCTGAAGGAAATCCAGCAACTCTTCAATCCTCTCGTATGGATAGCCGCTGATTCCGAATTCCCATCCTGAACAATCAAAGGTGATCGGATTAAGGTCTTTATTTATCGGCACCAGGTTTATATGCGGTTTTGTAAAGCGGTAAAGACTTTTAAAATCCAATCCTGTTAACATGAATTGACTTGCCCATCCAGTGAAATCATTTTTAAAAGTCTCTACAGTGTGATACCAATGGTTATAATACCACGCGGCAAGCCTTGAAACTTTGTCATCACTGAGCAGCTCACCGACATGTTCCCTTGTCAGATCCCACAGGTATTCATCGTTGGCCATCAACATTTCCGATTCGAATGAAAGTTGCTTATCCTCACTTTCCAGGATGTTCTGAATCTGGTCTTCTTCAAGATAAACATTGTTGTCAAATTCACCAATAACCTCCTTTTGATTAATCTCACAAAAGACCGATCGTTTGATAGATCTTTCGATTACCTTTTTTGTTTCTGCAAATTTTCTCATAATTACTGTAGTTGTTTAAAAGAAGGGTAATCGAATAAAAAAAGCCGCCTTTTTTACGGGCGGCTTCTATCTGGTTTCTGCCAGAGCTCCATTTCCAGGAGCAGCTTTTAATTGTAACTAAAGAGAATCAAGCTCTTTCCTCAAAGTATTGATCTTGTTGGTTATGATATTCTCCAGGTTGTTGTTAAACTCGTTTACGGCATCCCTGAGCTCAACAGCTTCTTCCATGTTAAAAGAAATTTCATGGCTTTTTTCCTTATCTCCGACTATTTTCAGCGAATACCACTGGTTATGATTAGGCCCGGAAAATTTTATGGAGTGTCTTACTCCCATAAATTTATTAGCATTGACCAGGCTGGCCACTGTTGCGTCAAATTTTAGTTCAACCTGGTTTAGATTAAGGTCTCTTTCCATTTTTACCTCATCCCGTTCATGCGGAAACTGGTGAAAGAGGATCTTTTCGAGGGTTTCAATTTTGCTGTTGATTTCAACTGCTTTTTTAAGTGTGTACGTGTCCATGTTTAATCTTGTTTTTCGTGAAACTTTTTCCTGAATAGCTTGTAAAGCTGTTTGCCGTGTTTTGTCGCAGTGTTTACTGCAATAAGGAATGTGTTGCGGTGCATGCCTTGTTCTATTGCTTTGTTGTCGTTAGTGGAAAGAGTCATGTATATTGCTGCCTCTTCTGCCTGGTCGTATGAGTCATAGTCGCCCAAAATCTTTTTCATGGCCATAGGATCATCGGCAGTATTCAAGCCTTCGTACCACACTACAACGTACGGCCTTTTGTAATTTTTGAATTCCCTGTATTCCATAATGATTTATTTAAAAAAAAGGTAAGCTACTGCCTACCTTTTCTTTCATCCTCTTGGTTATCATCCGGAGTTTTCAATAGATAGTTGCGTGTCGATCTTTTTCGCCATCCCAACAGGGCCAGGTCATGAAGTTTCTGCCTTAGCCTCTCATAGACCGCGTCAGGATAATCATGAGTATCCCGATCATGGTATATACGTTCTGTCGTTGATATAATGCTTGAAAGGAGATGATCCCTGTTCCGTAGAGCCCATTCAAGGTGAATGATCTCTTCTTCTATAGAAGATTCCTCATCAACGTAAATCACGTAAGATTGTTCTGGTGCTCCCAGGCATTTTTTTATTCCATCTCGTTCTATCTCAAACCGAAAGCCGGCATTCAAACAGTGTATGACTAGCTCCTCGAAAAGATCGGCCTTTTCCTGAAGACTCATTTTCGATAGTTTAACTCTTAGATTTTCCATTTTTCCGGTGTTTTTTTAGTTCTTCAATCATTTGATCGTACATAATAAGCAAAGTCTCTGTCCTGACTTTGAAATCGGTTTCCAGCATCATCCTTCTCGCCATGACTACAAATTCCTCACGCACCTGTTCGGCAGCCTCGACGAATTTGTCTGTATCCGGCCTTAAAAGATCATGCAAAGCTTTTCCTTGGAAGATCTTTTGTATCTTCTCCTGCATTATTTCCTGGTAAACAAGAGCATCTTCAGTATTCTTAAAACGTCCTACGTTTTGATTGCACTCGTCTATGAGTATATTGGCCAGCTCACAATTCTTTTGCGTTTCAGGATCAGTACTGGGCCCGTAGTGCCCGATCAATCCCACACCGCTTTCTACCACAGGTTCGTAATTTTCCCTGTAAAACTCTTCGTTGACCAGCCACTGATCATAGGGGGACTTCGGATTCCTGGCTATCCAGTCGCCGATCTTCGGACTGCCATTCTCCCTGTCGCTATGGCTTACCGATAAGTCCCAGCGGAGATTTTCCGGACAGTTATCTGCCTGACTATGATGATAACTTCTGATATCATCCTCTGTGACAGGTCTTAGTTCCTGCTCAGTCGTTTTTCTGTGTCTTTTGAATTCATCCATATTATTCCTTTTTTTATAGGTTTATTGAATATACCCACCAGTT
>CAZXWD010000002.1:0-36717 GCA_964644135.1 uncultured Bacteroidales bacterium
TGCAAAAAGGGTCTGCAAACTTCGCCCTGCCCCTATCACAGGCTTGTAAACCTTGACAAGACAGGCAGGCATCGCGTTAGCTCTGAATGTGTTGATATCGAAGATATAAGTCCACAGGAATGGTTTGTCCTTCCTCCCATGCAGGAATGGTATTATGCCCAGAAGAACCCCGGCTACCGGGCACTTCCTCCCTATCTTGAAGATTGCCGCCCTGATAATGAAAGGGTGATGGATTTTATTTTTCCGAATCAAAATTCCAGGATCTTCGTCCCGACGGAACTTGACGGCTCAAAGGGAAAGACCATTTTCAAGCTTGCACACCGGAACCCCGGCTCAACCGTTTTCTGGCACCTCGACGATGAGTACCTCACCTCGACCTCAGGCGTCCATCAGGTGGGGCTTGCCCCTTTGGGCGGTGAACATGTTATCACTGTGATAGATGAGGATGGGAATACAGTCTCCAGAAGCTTCAGGGTAGTTAATTAATCAAGGCTTTTGACATAACACCTCGACCTTTTATGCTGCCTCCCGTCGAAGTACTTCCACTGCGCCTGGACCCTTTCATTATTATCCTGGTTCTGGGTGGTTTCCACGTATTTAATGCCGTTTTCGATGTATCTCGGAATGAGCTCCCTGAAAAGGATAGAATTGACGCCTTTGTTCTGCAGATCAGGCCTTACGCCAATTAGGAGAAGGTCGATTGTATCATTTTTCTTCATTGCCCGCCACAAATGGAAGATACCGAACGGGTAAAGATTACCGCCCGATCTTTGCAATGCTTTTGACACCGATGGAACTGATATGCCGAAGGCAGCCAGTTTTTCTTTTTTATCAAGTACCAGGCAAACGTACCTGGGGTCGAGAAATTTGAAGTACCCCTCATAGAGTTCTTCCTTTTGCTCTTCGTCAAGAGGGACCATTCCGAAGATCTCCTTGTAAGATTGGTTGAGCACATTGAAGAATTGATCCTTGTATTTCAGCAGGTCACCGGATGACTTTACCTCCGGAATGTACAGTTCATTTCTTTGTTCGGCAATATCGGCAACCCTTTTCATCTTCTCAGGTATTCCGTCAGGTACCTTAATACTGTATTCAACCCAGTCAACTGCCTTTTCGTACCCATTTCTTTCAAGGGCCTTCCGGTAGTAAGGATAATTATAATTGGAAGAGCTTGTGGCCAGCTCATTAAAACCTTCGATGAGGAGCCCGTGAGGGTCAAAATTTGTAAACCCGTAAGGCCCTATAATGCTTTTCATACCTTCTGAAACAGCCCAATCCTCCACCGTCTTCAGCAGAGTATCAGCGGTTTCATTTTCATCAATGAAATCGAGCCAGCTAAAACGGGCCTGGTCATTTCCCGTAAGCTCAATATGCCTGTAATTGATTATCCCAGCAATTCTTCCTGCCACTTTATCATCTTTGTAGATCAGCCACTTTTTGCTTTTACAGAATTTTGATGCAGGATTATTACTGGGAGTAAGGTTCTTCAGCTCACCACGTTTGATGCTGGGCACAAAATACGGGTTATCCTTGTACAACTCAAGGGGAAAATCTACAAACTCCTTTAGCAGCTTACTGTTGGTCACTTCTATTAACTGATCGGAATGAACTTTGGCCACATGCATATTGAATTTCCCTTCTTCAAGCTTGATCAAACAAGACAAAAGTACTATTAGTTTGCCATTATAATCAAATCCAACGACAAACTAAAAAACCGAAGGTTGCTAAAAATCATAAAGACTTATCAACAATGGACAGCCTGCTCAAAATTTTAATATAACTTTAACTCCCTTTTTACACCGCAAGAAAGTTTTTTTCCAACTTTTGCAAAAAAATCAGTCAAAAAAATCTATATCATCATGAAAAAGATCTACAAAGCAATTCTAAAAAACACAACATTATTCTTATTTGTCATTGCAGCATTGAATATCTCCGGCCAGAACATATGGTTCAATGAGATCCATTATGATAATGATGGCGGCGATGTTGATGAAACTATAGAGATCGTCCTCGAAAATGAAGGCAGCTACACACTGTCGGATTTTCAAATAGATCTTTATAACGGTAACAACGGATCGGTATATGACACAAAGACACTCGATCAGTTCACTGCGGGAACCACAACAGGGGGTTTCACTTTTTACACATATGTTTATCCTACGAACGGGATCCAGAACGGCTCACCCGACGGTATGTGCCTGAGTTACCAGGGATCGGTCGTCACAGGCCAGTTCCTCAGCTATGAAGGAGTATTGACAGCAAGTGACGGACCGGCTGCAGGCCTTACCTCCACCGATATTGGCGTATCAGAGCCAGGGAGCACACCCATTGGCCATTCACTTCAGCTCACGGGCACAGGCATTGCTTATGGCGATTTTAGCTGGCTTCCTCCCGATGTTTCAACATTCGGAACGCTCAATAACGGACAGAGCCTGGGAGGCACGCCCGATCCTGAACCGGATAACTATCCCACCAATTTCCAGGCAATGGCAATGACCATTCATATAGATCTCACATGGACCGATGCCACCGGTGGCCAATTACCTTCGGCCTACCTTGTTCTTGCCAGCGACCAGGATAATATCACTCCCCCGGTCGACGGGACAGCCGTAGCAGACGACACCGATCTTTCGGACGGCAACGGTGCGCTGAACGTTTCTTACGGCGATGAAATGTGTACATTTTACAACCTGGCAGGCGAAACACAATACTTTTTCGAGATATATCCCTATACAAACGCCGGTTCCAACATTGACTATAAGACCGACGGCACCCCGCCGGCTGCAAACGCAACGACCGGTGCAATCATCAATCAGAACGACTTTGAATCAGGTGATTTCGGCACATGGACAACCTACAGCGTGGCCTCCGACAAAGACTGGCAGGTTCTTGATTTTGGCGGAGCCCTCAGCACTACCTGGTTTGCGCAGATGAACGGTTACCAGGAAAATGAACTCAGCAACGACTGGCTCATCTCCCCTGCCCTCGACCTCGATAGCTACAGCAATGAAGAGATGCTTTTTTATACTCAGTGGAGATTCGGAGATACTCCCGATGAACTTACATTGAATTATTCAACAGACTATACAGGAGGCGACCCCACTCTTGCTACCTGGACAGAACTGCCATTCAACAAACCGGCCGACGATGATACCTGGGAATCATCAGATATAATTGATCTTTCAGGCATCACAGGTTCTTCGGTATATGTAGCATTCCAGTATGAGAGCAGCGGTAACCCGAGGAGATGGAGCGTGGATGAAATAGTTATCACCGGCGATGCTACTGTTCCCGTGCTGACAGTTTCCAGTCCGGCAGGCGGTGAAACCTGGGAGCAGGGAAGTACCCACGATATTACATGGACAGCTTCCAACACACTGCCCAACGTGATGATCGAACTTACCACCGATGCTTCATCGGGCAATCCTACCTGGACAACCCTAGCCTCATCTATCCCGGCCTCACAGGGTTCATGGACCTGGAATATATCACCAACCCAGCCAACCAGCAACGACTGCCAGATAAGGATCTCCGACATGGCAGCAGACGTTTCGGCACTGAGTGGTATATTTTCCATTATTGAGCCGATCTACATTCCTGATATAGTGATCAATGAGATCATGTACAATCCTCCTGAATCCGGGATCGATTCACTGGAATACATTGAATTGTACAATAACGACTCACAGACAATTGAACTGGAAGGATATTATTTCTCTGATGGAGTGACCTTCACCTTCCCGGCACATTCGTTTGCACCCGGGGAATTCGTAATGGTAGCATCTGATTCATTGGCCTTCCTTAATTTCTTCGGTGAAACAGCCTATGAATTTTCCGGGGGCCTGAGCAATGGCGGGGAGCTTGTGCTGCTGCGCCACCCGATGGGCACCACTGTCGACAGCGTGGATTACGACGACAACTCACCATGGCCGACCGAACCCGACGGTACCGGTCCTTCACTCGTGATCTGTGATCCGACAATGGAAAATTCACTGGGTGAAAACTGGACCTATTCGCAGATATTCCAGGGTACCAATGCCGATAACGACACTGTTTACGGCTCACCGGGCATGATGAACTGCCTGACGGCACCTGTTCCTGATTTCACTGCCGACAACACACAGATCACTACCGGCGGTTCAGTCAATTTTACAGATCTCAGTACAGGCAACCCCTCAACCTGGGAATGGACTTTCCAGGGCGGTGACCCTACTTACTATACAGGCCAGAACCCTCCTTCCATTACTTACAATGACCCGGGCACATACTCAGTTTCACTGTTTGTACAGAATGCAGCAGGCAGTAATACTGAAACCAAAGAAGACTATATAACCGTGGGCGATTTCCCAACAGCCGATTTCGAAGCCAGTGAAGATACCATACAGGTTGGTACAGCGGTTGATTTCACAGATCTTTCTCTTGGCGACCCGACATCATGGTCGTGGACCTTCGAAGGCGGAACACCGGAAACATCCACTGAGCAGAATCCTTCGGGCATAGTGTATGATGCCCCGGGATATTACGATGTTACCCTCTATGTGGAGAATGCAGTGGGTGACGACAGCCTGGTAAGAGAAGAGTACATTAAAGTTGGCTATGCACCTGTTGCAGACTTTGAAGCTGACAAGGACACGGTCAACAAAGGTGAAACCGTAAACTTCACCGACCTCTCCCAGAACGACCCGGATACATGGATGTGGACCTTTGATGGCGGTACCCCGGCAACCTCTGCAATGCAGAATCCCGAGAACATCCTTTATGAAGATGAAGGGACCTATGATGTTTCACTGACGGTTGAGAATATGTTCGGTCTTTCTGAAGAGGTGAAAGTAAGCTATATAACGGTTGTAGACCCTGTTGGCCTTGAAGAACTGCTGACAAAGAATATGAGGGTATATCCCAATCCTTCCGGCGGCCAGTTCAATGTTGAACATAACTTTGAAGGGCCGGTAAGGATTGACGTGATCAATATGCTTGGCTCTGTGGTCCACTCAACCAGCACTATTGAGAAAACTGTAAGTTTCGACCTCGAAAGTCTTGATAACGGGATCTATTTCGTTAAGATAACGGGGGTTGAAGAAAACTTTTCTGCAATTGGAAAGATCATTGTTTACTGATCTTCCATAGTTATTTACTAGAATATACGGATTGTGTGGTTCGTATGTCAAAACTTTTACTTTGTGTTCCTTCGCGCCTTTGAGTCTTCGTGGTTAAGGATCCTTTGCCACTAAGAAACAAAGGCACTAAGCACCACAATGTAATATCTTGCACTGTGTCAGCTTCTTCAAAAATTATTAAACAGATATAAAGAAAGATTTAATTAAACCGCACAACTCGTTCGAAATAATTAATTTATTGCTGATAAGCCTAAGGTATGATGTATGAAAAGCCAAAAAACCCCCGGCACAAAGCACCGGGGGCTGAAGTTGGTTTTAGCAACGATTATTATAGGTTTTCACCCAGAAATTTCTCCATTTCACGGTAGAAGTCGAAGCGGTTCTCTTCGTTGTAGAAACCGTGTCCCTCATTTTCTTTCACCATGTATTCTACGGTAATGCCTCGCTCTTTCAGAGCTTCCACCATCTGATCCGATTCTGCCTTGTTCACCCGCGGGTCGTTGGCGCCCTGGGCAATAAAGAGAGGAGTTTCTATCTTATCGACCTGTAGTACGGGTGAATTGGCGGCCATATAAGCACTATCCTTTTCGGGATGCCCAACCATTTCGTACATCATATCAAGATATGGCTCCCAGTAAGGCGGGATTGTCTTCATGAACGTAAACAGGTTTGAAACACCAACGTAATCAACGGCTGCTGCATACAGGTTGGGATCTTTTACAATACCCATAAGGGTGGCATAGCCACCGTAACTCGCACCGTATATCGCTATACGGTCTTCATCGGCAATACCTTTTTCTATGAGCCAGTTCACACCGTCGGTAATATCATCCTGCATCGAAAGGCCCCATTGTTTGAATGAAGCTTCCCAGAACTCACGACCAAAGCCCGTGGAACCCCTGAAATTCATCTGGAAAACGGCATATCCCCGGTTTGCCAGGAATTGCACTTCGGAATTAAAGCCCCAGCTATCCCTGGCCCAGGGACCGCCATGGGGATTTACCACTACGGGAAGGTTTTCCGCGGTTTCCATGTTATAGCCTTTTGGAAGAGTGAGGTACCCGTGAATTTTCAGACCGTCCCTGGATGTATAGGTTATGGGGTTCACCGTAGCCATTTCGTTTTCATCAATCCACGGGCTTACATCCACGATTTTGTCCATATCATCATTCTTTTCGTCATATATGTAATATGATCCAAGCGATCTGTCGCTGTAAGTCCTTACGATGAATACATCCTCTGCTTTGTTATAAGCCGATATGCCTATCTCATACCCTGGAAGGTGTTCTGTCAGCTTATTGAAAAGGCCCTTAGTCTTTTCATCAAAGAAATGCCTTTCCCTTTTGTATGATTGATAGGAAGCAGAAGTAAGGACCTTTCTTTTTCTTGAATAGTAAAGTCCGCTGATATCGTAATCGGGATTTTCATAAAGGACTTCAAGCTCTTTACCATTCTTTATGTCGAAGACTACAACAGCAACCTTGTCCCTGCCCAGGTTGGAAAGGGCATAGACATTCTTGTTGTCGAAGGTGAAGAACATCGGCGACACCGTTTCTTTAAAGTTGGTGGTCAGTACCGGTGTGAACTCATCTTTTTCTGTTTCCCTGTAAAGTATCTGGCTGTTGATCCCGTCAACGATCGCAATTGCAGCCCTGAGCCTGCCGTTGTGGTCGAATATCCAGCTCTGGATATTGCCGGGGTTTTCAGCAAGCATTTCCATATCCCCGGTCTTGATATCCAGGCGATACGGATCAAAAACCTGGGGATTCCTCTTGTTCATGCCTATGATGACCTGATCGGGTATCTCAGGCAGGTCCTCGAGTATTTCGGTCCTTACATTTTCATAATCCGTATAGCAAATAAGGCCGGTGCCGTCGATATTGACACCATAGAGCTTCCAGTTTTCATTGCCCCCATCGTCTTTGATGTATAGGATCTGATCGTTATTTGGCCAGAAGTAGCCGGCAATGTCCCTATCGGTTTCGCTTGTAAGCCTTACAGCTTCATCAGAGCCCCTCTTCTTGGCAAAGATATTCATCCGGCTTTCGTAAGGGGCTTTGTAAGAGAAATATTCACCGTTAGGTGATATCTGGTAAGCGGTTTTTTCAGGATTCCTGAAAAAATCTTCCAGTGGGATCTGTTCCGCTTTCATTACTGTTTTTTCATTCATACATGAAGACATTAACAATGATCCCGCAAAAATGATCATTATTGCTGATCTGAAATGATTTTTCATCTTATTATTTATTAGTCAGGAAAAAGTGATTGATTTACTTAGCGAAGTTATTTAATTCTTACCTTAAAAAACTATCCGGCTGCTGAAATGCAGGATGGAGTTCACCATTCGACAGGTTGGAACAACAACGATCACGTATGGTCATACATTGAACGGAAAAACCGGGAGAACCTGGTCAGTTTCCTTTCAGTGTCTTTTCCATTTCGTTGTATTTTTCGTAATCATCCGGCTTATCGAGCAGCAGTGAAACGTTTTTCAAAGCTGAAATAGCACTCAGGTTACGGGGATTCAATTCGATCGTTTTTGTGAAAAAAG
Source organism: uncultured Bacteroidales bacterium (assembly GCA_964644135.1). Taxonomy (GTDB): domain Bacteria; phylum Bacteroidota; class Bacteroidia; order Bacteroidales; family JAGOPY01; genus CAZMOK01. Next base: position 7,669 of record CAZXWD010000002.1, read on the forward strand.
GCCGGCTTTTGTTAAAATATTTTTCTGCTTCTTCCATAAGCAAATGATACTTGTCTTCCTGCATGGTGGAGGAGGCCTGCTGGTAATATTCCCTGGCCTTGTTATAGTAAACAACACCTGTGTTGAACCAGGCCAGTTCCCTGGCAGGCTCTATTTCCCTGGCCATGGCGTACTGTTCAACCGCCTTTTCCATATCAACTGTCTCGAGCAGGCTGGCATAAGCTACCCTGAGATCATAATTACCTGGCTCATTTTCAACCGCCTTGCTGAAAACATTCAGGCCCTCCCCTTTCATTTCCGGTAATTTCAGGTAAAGCTCCAACTGAAACCTGCCAAGGTCTGCAACCGCATTCCTGTACCTGGTCTCTTTTTCAGCCTTGTTCTCAACGGTATTCCCTGAATTCAGGAACCTGTCGTGCTCACCGTGCAGAAATTCAAGCCCCGACTTCACTGTTTCAAGCGATTCTTTACCATTATTGAAATGACGCAGGCTTATATCAGCCAGCCTGTAATAGACATATCCCTGGATGAAATCAGGCACCTCAGGTGGTTCTTTGCCATACGCTTCAATGGAGCTCCTGAAAGATTCAGCAGCAAGCTTATAATCACCCATACTCAGGTATGCCTGGCCCCTGATATCACCTGCAAGGTAAGTGTCATCAATGGATTCTGCTGCATTTGCATACTCAATAGCCTTGTGAAACAGGTATGCGGCATCGTTGCTGTTACTTTGTATGTCGAGTCCGCGGTTCAGGTAAATAAGCGCCGACTGTTCAAGTCCTTTGTGAAGATCGTCGAATTCTTCCGCAATCCTTTTTTCCCAGGTACCATCATCGGCTTCAAGTGCTTTTTTAAGATCCCGGTAAGCATCGAGATAAGCATCAGAATGGGCCGAGATCATGTTCTTATTGTTATCGAGCACAGCGTTATTATACAGGTAGATGCGGGTAAGGGCCCGGTAATAGTAAGCTTTAGCAAGATTGCGCTGAGTAAGTTCTTCAGGGTAATACAATGCCTGGTCAAGGTCGGCCATTGCCTTTTTATAATCCTGCTGCTGATAGGCAATAACGCCTGATATCACCTTCGATTCCTGTGAACGGGACCATCCGGGCAGTAAAAGGAAAAGAGAAACGAGAATAAATAAAATGCCGCTGTTCTTCATACAATCAGAATAACGAAATCAAACTGACTCTATTATAAAAAGGTGTTCAGTCCTTAATTGCTTCTTTGCCATTCATCAAGTATCAGGAACCACTCTTTTGCATTGCCCTCTGTAAAATTGAATTGCCCGCGCGGCATCAGTTCCCTGATTGCATCGGGCTTGTTTTCGTAAGCCCATGTAAGGAAATCGCTGAACATTTGCTGCAGGTCTTTCAGGCTCTCTTCGGTCAATTCGGTAATGCTGATCATGTATATCTTGCCGTCCCTGAAAACAAATCTCGTTCCCGGCATATATTCTATCTTGTCAATGCCTCCCTGGTTTATCCAGTTATTACGCTCTGTGATCCTGCCTACGATTATGGTATCTCCCCTGACCTCCCAATCGTGATAGGTAAGGTTTGATTTAATAGCAGCATCCCATAATTCAAGTTTCCTGATATCGGTGGTGGGCGACTGACCGTGCCTGACCAGCCGGGCTTTTTCATGAAACAGCTCCATGGTCCTGTCGACATCGTTCGCGTTATGGGCTTCGAGATATTCCTGCAGGAGCGACTCATTCCCCTGGTTTCCGGAACAGGCTGCCAGGATTATAAGTAAGAAAAATATGAGGGCATTTCTGTACATATCTGATTTTTTTTTGCAAAGCTATTCCTTTTCCGGCTTTCTATCAATATCAGCATGGCAGGAGATTTGTCTTTACGGTTATTAATCAGGATAAAAGGGAAGACAAAACAGGTTTTTTGGGTAAAAAATATCAGGCAGAACTATCGACACATTTTCATTCCTTAATGGCCACCAGCCGGACAACATCTGCAACTCCCGTATGATACCTGCCCTCTGCAAGATGTACTTTTTTCTCTTCGATCAGGTCTATCCTTAGTGACCGGAAATCCTCACGCAGCTCTTTTTCATCATAGAGCATTTCTATAGCCGGGGGACCTCCGGTCTTGTTCTTTAATTGCCTTTTATGAAAAAACTCAGCTATAATGATCCCTCCTTTATTAAGGCAATCGATCAAATGATGGTGAAAAGAAGTCCTCTGTCCGGGCCTGAAATGTATAAACACCAAACCGATGGCATCAAAACCGTTACGGCACCTTAAATACCTGAGATCCATTAAGCTGTAATCAATCTGCACATCATTCCTGTCAGCAAGCCGGAGGGCTTTTTTCCTCGCTATTTCGCTGAAATCGACCGCAGTTACTTCCCAACCCTTTGAGGCTGCATAAACGGCATTCCGCCCCTCTCCTTCGGCCGGCAATAGCAATTTACCGGGTTCAAGCTTATCGAGTTGCTCTTTAAAAAAAACATTCGGACCAATTCCGTAAACGTAATCCTCCGAGCCAAACCTGTCGTCCCAAAACTCTTTCATCAATCAGTTTACTTTTTTAAAGTTCAGGTGATAATCCCCCTCTGTGAGGATGGTAAGGGTTTCTTCTTCAATAAGATAATACTGTGATCTTTCAAAATTGTATATAAAAACGGCTTCCCAGTCCAGGGGCTCGTCTATATAACATGCCATTTCTGTCATTGCAAGTCCGGTAATAGTAAGGTCGGCACCTCTTGTGGAAAAGTTTCCCGAGCCTTCGTTACAGTAGCTCTGCACTGTGACAATCCCGAACTGGCTGAAAAGAACCTTGATCTCAAGGTCTTCCGGAATGGGATTGAAAAAAGCAGGGTCGGCATTTTGTGATTCGAGGCTTACGAACTGCCACTGGTTGTGAATGGTAACCTCCTCTTCTTCCTTCTTGCAAGAAACAATTACCAGGATCAGTAACAGACAGAGAATAGTTTTTCCGGCCTGATTCATGTGTTTTGCATGTATAAGTTAGTAGTTATAGTTTTTGATCAGTTGGATGCAGGGTCATCCGGAAATTTCGGCCAGAGAGCATAATCTCCGCCGAGCCGCATCAGTGAGCGCTTCCACAGAGCATTTGGCCTGGTATTCAACAATTGTTCAGTGTCGATGTTCGACACCACCCATGAATTTTTCTTCAGCTCATCATTGAGCTGCTGTGGTGCCCAGCCTGAGTAACCGATATAAAACCTGATATTGTCTTCATCCAGTTTGTTCAGAGTGATCATTTCCCTCACGGCTTCAATATCTCCGCCCCAGTAGAGCCCTTCTATGATCTCCATGCTCTCGGGTATTACCTTACCCATTGTATGGATAAAGAAAAGACTGTCTCTCTGGACCGGTCCCCCAAGATACAACTGGGTGTCCAGGTCAGGGAAATCCTTGACTATCTCGTTGAACTTTGCCTTAACAGGCTTATTAATGATGATACCGAAAGAACCTTCCTCATTATGTTCGGCCAGCAGTACCACTGAGCGCTTGAAGAAATCATCAAGCAGGAAAGGCTCTGAGATCAGGATCCTTCCTTTAGCCGGTTCGATATTGTTGGTCTTGATCTTAATGCTGTCACCGAAATCATTCATCAGGCAATTTCCCTTATTCTATTAATGTTTACATTTGATTTCTAAAGTACAAAAATAATACCATACGCAGGATGGATACCAGCAATTTAAGCAAGTACAACAGGTTCAGGCTCGAGTATCCGTATATCTCTTTCGAGAATTATTATTATAACGTGGAAGAAAACGAAATTGATATCCTGTTTTCCTTTAACCTCGCCGGAAAATATTTTTTTAAACCCTCTGCGAGGCTACTTCTCCCACCGCGGTATATACAGCAAAGAGAGAAAGGCCTTACGGAAGGCCACTTGCAAAACCTCGTTTTCCACATAGGAATGATCGAGTTGATCAGCTATTGGAAAACTGCCTGCCCGAAAGAGATCAGGATCATCCCCCATAAACTGTTGCCCGCACAGGTTGATTGGTGGAAAGCTCTTTACTACAATGGCATGGGTGAGTTTTTCCACGTTAACGGCATTAAACCGGACTACAAAGACTTTGTCGATATAATAGTTACAGGGGAAAAAGAACTTAAACCCTTCAGTTTTGAAACAGTTCCGGGAAAAATGGTACCTGTGGGAGGAGGCAAGGATTCTGCTGTTACACTTCAGTTACTTAAAGATGAAGGATATGAGATCATACCGTTTGCCATTAACCCCAGGCCGGCAATCGAAAGGACAATTGAGGCAGCCGGTCTGAACGACGGACAGGATGTTATAGTGGAAAGAAAACTCGATCCGTTGATGCTCGAAATGAACGAAAAAGGCTTCCTGAATGGTCATACCCCTTTTTCAGCACTGCTGGCCTTTTATGCCTTGCTTGGCAGCTATGTTTCAGGCAGGGCCGATATTGCACTTTCCAATGAGTCGAGCGCCAATGAGCCTACCATTCCCGGGACCGGCATCAATCACCAGTACTCCAAATCATATCATTTTGAAAAGACTTTCAGGCATTATATATCCGAAAACATATCTTCCACGTTCAACTATCACAGTTTTCTGAGGCCTTTGAATGAACTCCAGATAGGAAAGATATTTTCGGGCATGAAAAAATACCACGGGCTATTCCGGAGCTGCAATGCCGGCAGCAAAGAGGACAAATGGTGCGGGGCCTGCTCCAAATGTTTGTTCACATGGGTCATCCTGGCCCCTTTCCTGGATGACGCTGAACTGGAAAAAATATTCGGGAAAGACATGGCTTCAGACGGAGAACTGGCCCCATTGCTGGATCAGCTTACCGGGCACGCTGAGGAAAAACCCTTCGAATGTGTGGGTACCATCGATGAAGTGAATGCAGCAATGGGTAAAATAGCAGCAATGGAGAAGACAAAAGATAAACCCCTGCTCAGCCATTACCGCGATTGGGTTAACAGACCTGATCATTCAGATGAAATGTTCTGGCAGAAGTTAAAATTTTCGCCTGAAAAAAATCCCCATTTCCTGGACCACGAGGAACAGGAGGTGTTAAAAAAAGCGCTCAGAAATGCTTGAACGACTTATTGACCGGCTCAGAGGCAAACGCATCCTGATACTGGGTTTCGGCAGGGAAGGCATTTCAACCTTTGGATTTATAAGGAAATACCTGCCAGGGCAAAAGGTTTCAATAGCAGATATCAATCCGGATGCGGTATTAAGTGTCAAAGGCGAAAGCTCTGTTGGCTTCATCACGACGGGTCATGATTACCTCAACAGCATTAATGATCACGACCTGGTAATCAAGAGCCCTGGCATCCCCCTTAATGAAAACGATTTTAGCACGAAAACAATAATATCGTCACAAACTGATCTTTTCCTTGAGTTTTTTGGAAAAACTACCATAGGAATTACCGGAACAAAGGGCAAAAGCACAACAAGTTCTCTTGTCCATCATATATTGACAAATACAGGCAGGCCCTCGAAATTGATAGGAAATATCGGAACAGCCCCTTTTGATTCGCTGATGGGCAGAGTGGACCCCGAAACAAAATATGTCTTTGAAATATCGTCGCACCAGCTTGAGAACAGTCGCCATTCACCATCAACAGCCGTTATTCTGAACCTTTTCCCCGAGCATCTCGACAGGTACGACTCACCTGATCAATATTATCTTACAAAGTGGAAGATCACTGAAAATCAGCGTGAAGGCGACATCCTGATCTGTAATTCAGAAAATGACGAGATCAACAGGATATTAAAGGAGAAAGGCACCAGGGCCACTGTCCATTATTATTCAACAAGGAAAACGGAGAGCTCGGCATGGTATGCAAGCGAGGGTAAGATCTGCATGACCGAAGAGGGCAGAACATCCATTATGGTCGAAATCCCTGATCTTTCAGGCATCAAAGGCAAGCACAACCTTTCCAACATGCTTGCCGCTCTTGTAGCCTGTCATTTTGCCGGGGTCAGGGCTGAAGAGGCACTTAGCGCTATTGCCGGGTTCAGGGGCCTGCCCCACAGGCTGGAGTACGTGGGGAGATTCGGTGGAATTGACTTTTACAACGATTCGATCGCAACCATTCCGGAAGCAACCCTGTCGGCCCTTGAAACCCTCGGAAGAGTTGATACCCTGTTACTCGGTGGTTTCGACAGGGGGCTGCAATACGATGACCTGTGTAGCGGTATCATTGAAAAGGGAGTGAATAGTGTTATCCTGACAGGACCGGCTGGCAAAAGGATCCGCATCCGGCTGGCAGAAATGCAATATCCGGGTAATATTTTCTTTGTGAACAGACTTGATGAATCGGCGGGGATCATCCATGCAAATACCCCTTCGGGCGGCATATGCCTTCTTTCACCTGCAGCGGCCAGCTACGACCAGTTCAGGGATTTTGAGGAGCGTGGTAATAAATTCACTGAAATGGCAAAGAACATAGGAAAATAAAGCAGAAGGCCTGTTGACCTGAGTACAGGCTTTTTATTCAGAAGCCTTCTTTTCCTCCTCATCCTTCTTACCTTCATCTTTCTTTTCTTCCTCCTTTTTTGAACTTGATTTAGGAGGGGCCTTTTCTGCTTTCTCAGCGTCGGCCTTTGGTGACTTGTCCTTCCCCGCTCCTTCCTTCTTATCCTCTTTGGCCGGGGCCGCTTCGGGCTCTTTCTTTTCAGTTTTTTCCTCTTTCTTTCCTTCTACGGGCTTTTTAGCGGCTTCCTTAACTTCCGGTGCGGGGGCCGTTTCCTCTTTCTTCTTTGCGGCCGCAGGTTTCTTTTTGGCAGTTTTCTTTTCTGGTTTGGCTTCCGTTTCAGCAGGGTTCAGGATCTTCCTCTTTTTCCTGGGCCTCCTGATGCCATAGGATCCCATAATCCTTTTACCTTTTTTCGTCTTTTTATCACCTTTTCCCATATTTCGATCTCTTTTTGTTTTTAGGAACGTAAAAGTAATATTTTTTTACAAGTCTTGACAATCAAGGCTTTCCATAATTTCTGAAAAAGTGCTTCTCAAGAAGACCGGCACTTTTGATCACTTTCTTAACCCACATAAGCTTAATGTCAAGTTCCTCAACGGGGTCCAGTTGCCAGGGGATATCCGAATTGCGCAGTTCTGTTGTCAACCGGTAAAGAAAAATGGCCGCCGAAACCGAGATATTGAGGCTTTCGGTGAATCCGTGCATCGGTATCATCACATATTCATCAGCCAGGCCGATAGCTTCATCCGTGAGCCCTTCATACTCGGTGCCGAACAGTAGGGCAACCTTTCCTTTGTCGAGAGGGAAACCGTGTATTGTCAACTCGTTTTTGTGAGGTGTAGTGGCAACTATCCTGTAGCCTTCCGATCTCAACTTTTCGATGCAATCAGGGGTATTGAATTCGCTGTTGTTATATTTATGAAGGCTGAGCCACTTTGCAGATCCCAGTGCCACGTCGGGGTTAACCTGGTACTTGTAGCGGTTCTCAATGATATGCACATCCTGCACCCCAAAAACGTCGCACGACCTGAGCACTGCGCTGGCATTGTGCGACTGGTATATATCCTCGAGTACCACGGTTAAATACCTGGTCCTTTCCTTTACAAGCCTTTCAAAATGATTCCGCTTGTTTTCTGAGATGAACCGGTAAAGATATGTGAGAAGATCTTTCTTTTCCTGTAGCTCCATTCGCTGAAAAGTAATATTCACTAATATCCTGTTACAAATATATCACAGATGAAATAAATCTTACCCACGCATTATGATAAAAGATTCTTCAACACCTGAATGCAGCTATTTTGCCGTTTTGTAAAATTTGACAGGCCGTTTTGAAAATCATTAAAAAAAATTACCTTTGCACCCTGATTTTTAACAGGTTCTTTATCTATAACGAGATATGGCTAAAAAGCAAGACAGAACAGAAGAAAGCATACATGCTGTAGAGGAGGCGCTCAGTAAGACCGAGTATTTCATTGAGAAAAACCAGAAGTATCTCATTGGCGCTATCAGTGTGATAGTGATACTTATACTGGGTTATTTTGCCTTTCAGAGGTTATATATCCAGCCAAGGAATACAGAAGCCCAGGAACAGATGTTCATGGCCGAAAAGTATTTTGAGAAAGATTCACTGAACCTTGCGCTTTACGGAGACGGCAATTATCCGGGGTTCCTGGATATCATAGATGACTACGGGATGACAGAAAGCGCCAACCTTGCAAATTATTACACAGGCATAATATACCTCAATCTTGGTGATTATGAAGAGGCAATCGATTATCTCGAATCATTCGACAGCGACGATCAGATAGTTTCCTCAATGGCTACAGGTGCCATTGGAGATGCCTATATGGAACTGAATGAAACAGAAGCTGCCGTGGATTACTATCTGGAAGCAGCAGAGAAAAACATCAACGACTTCACAACTCCCCTTTTCTACCTGAAAGCCGGTTGGGCTTATGAGTTGCTTGAAAATTATGAAAAGGCCAAAGAGGTATACGAGATAATCAAATATGATTATCCGGCCAGTAACGAGGCCCGTGAGATAGACAAATACATCTCCAGGGCCAGCGGACTGGCAGAAAAAAGCTAATAATCATCAATTCTCCAGATATTCCCGGCCTATAAGCCGGGTTTTTTTTTCTCGCAGGAACTGATTAAGTTAGCAGAAGGATTGTAATTAATGGAAGAACTGAGGATCATATTCATGGGAACCCCCGATTTTGCTGTGCCTTCGCTGGAGGCGCTGCTTAAAGAGGGTTTCAATGTTGTTGCTGTTATCACGGCTCCCGACAGGCCCTCCGGCAGGGGCCTGAAAACGAAACCATCCCCCGTTAAATCTTATGCTGCCGGCCACGAAATCCCTGTTCTGCAACCACCCAACCTGAAAGATCCGGATTTCATTGAAGAGCTGAAATCGTTCCGGGCTAATTTACAAATTGTGGTTGCTTTCAGGATGTTACCGGAAATAGTCTGGGACATGCCCCATCATGGCACTTTTAACCTGCATGCCTCGCTCCTGCCCAGCTACAGGGGTGCTGCCCCAATAAACCATGCAATAATGAACGGCGAAACAGAAACAGGGGTAACAACCTTTTTCCTGCGTAAGGAAATTGACACGGGAAATATACTATTCAGGGAGAAAACCCCGATAGGCCCCAAAGAGACCTTCGGTGAACTGCACGACCGGCTCAAGCACATCGGTGCCGAACTGGTAGTAAGAACCGCCCGGGCCATAAATGAAGGCATAGTTAGGGAAATCCCCCAGCAGGAGCTGCTTGAGGAAGGGAAAGATATAAAAAAAGCACCTAAGATCTTCAGGGATGACTGCCGTATTGACTGGAGGTCAGGGATCAATAACATTTACAATAAGATCAGGGGCCTGAGCCCCTACCCGGCTGCATATACAAAGATCATCAATCCCGAAGGCAAGGAATTCGAAATGAAGATCTACCGGGCCGACAAAAAGGAAATACCGGGCAATCCAGGCCCTCCCCAAGTCCGTACCGATGGCAAAACCAATTTGTCGGTATCGGTGGAGGGGGGTGAGATCATATTAAAGGAAATCCAGCTTGCAGGAAAGAAAAGGATGGAAACAGAGGAGTTTCTGCACGGTTTCCCGGTAACAAACAAGTGGAATATCTCCTGAACTGAACAAAAAATGGATCTTTTCAGGTAAAAACAACATCCATTTTAATGTATTTTTACCCCAAAATCCGCGTAAATAGTACATTTCAGGCCTCAAGTTATTAACAAAAACTCTGTTTTATTAACATTTTCAAGGGTTTTAGAGCATACCCCTTGACTTTTCTTACGTAACCGTTATTTTTGCAAGGGTCTGATTTAAAAAAATGTTGAATTAAACAATTACAGAGATGAACAAAGCAGAATTAATCGACGCAATTGCAAAAGATGCTGGATTGACAAAAGCTGATGCAAAACGCGCACTGGAATCATTCGTTGGAACAACCACAAAAGCTCTCAAGAAAGGAGACCGCGTAGCACTGGTAGGATTCGGATCCTTCTCCGTGAGCAAGAGAGCTGCAAGAAAAGGCAGGAACCCGCAAACTGGCGCGGAAATCAAGATTGCTGCCAAGAAAGTCGTAAAATTCAAACCGGGAGCTGACCTTCAGAAAACGGTCTAATATCCGGTAAAAAAATTTTCGTGCCCCGCCAACCAATGGCGGGGTTTTTTTATTCCCCGACTTTTCCTGCATATTCCCCTATTGCCTCTTCCTTTATCCTGAAGCGATAATCGAGCAGCGCATCCGTACCTGCATAATCGATCCCCACCCTTGGGCCTTTCTTAATATCACTATCATGGATCATAAGGCCGTGGTCCTCTATCCATATCCTTTCGCCGAGCAGGTCATAACCTGTATGCATTGTATGGATCCCGAGGGCACGGGTAACCTTGGCAGGTCCGTTGAAGTTCCGGTAATCATTACAGTTCTTTCCGGTTTTAGAAAAGATCAGTTCCTTTCCTGATACAGGCATGATGCCCCTTATAAGAACTGCGTGGGGCACTCCCCTTTTATTGGTCACCACATTGAAAAGATGATGCATTCCGTAGCAGAGATAAACATAAGCCGTGCCGCCTTCTTCATACATCACTTCTGTACGTGACGTACTGCGGTTACCGTATGCGTGCGATGCCCTGTCGTTAATTCCTGCATATGCCTCCGTCTCTGTGATCATACCCCCTGTTATTCCTCCCTTAAGGTTGGTTGTAAGCACCTTACCGATAAGACGCCGTGCAGTTTCAACCACATTTTCCGATAGATAAAATTCTCTGCTAAGCTTCATTAAAAACACAATTTAAAGAAGGAAAGCAAAATTAATGAAAGTAGAAAAGCTCAGCACGGTTGGTTGTTTAAAACCTTAGTCTGTATTGCTTTTTCCAGGTGTACCTGTGATCATCGGCTTTCCTGATCTTTCGGTTATCTTCGAGCCACCTGAGAACCTGTATTACCTGTTCCTCATCATAATCATTGATCTCGAAAATAAGTTCCTGCACCGACATCGGTTTCCGGGTAAGTCTTGATTTAACCTCCCTGATGATCCGGTCAAAAACGAGGTCGCTTAACCCCACCTTGTTCCTTTTCCTGCAAAAATCACACGTGCCACACCGGGGAGCGTCCTTCTCCCCGAAATAACTTAACAGGATCTGGCTTCTGCAGGCCGTGGTCCTGGAAACGTAATCAGTGACTGCCTGTAACCTCTTCAGCGCCTCCTTTTTCCGGTTGCGGTAATTCTCAGGTGAGAGGTGCAGGCTGGAGTTGTCGAAACGTTCACTTACAAATGTGACTTTTGGTTTGTCCGATTGAGGCAGATAGCTGACAACACCTGTTTTATCCAGATACTCCAGCATTTTTACAACTCTTTCCTTCTTAAGTTTCGACCTGTTTGCCAGCTCACTTTCGCTGATCTTTACAAACTCAGTGAAAAGTCCGGAATAAGAGCGCAGCAAAAGCTTGATGAAAGGGTCAAGCTTTTTCTCTTCAACCTGTATCCGGTAAAGATCTTCCCGGTCAATGAGAAAATGCAGTCTCGACGGCGCACCAAAAGCTTCGTTGAGCATCAGGTAGCCTTCCCTTTCGAGGATCCTCATGGTGTTATAGGCTATTATCGGGCTGAACCCGTAATTGGCACAAAACTCACGCAATTCAAATTCAAATGATTGGTCTTTGCCACTTCCGACGGCCAGATTCAGGTAGTTCCCAATAGCCTGGTAGATGGCCTTAATGTCTTTGAAATCCGGATACGATTGCTCCAGGTTTTCCTTCAATCTGGAAATATCGGCTTCATCATAGATTATTATTGCAAAAGCCTGCTTTTCATCCCTGCCTGCCCTGCCGGCTTCCTGGAAATAGGCTTCAAGTGAATCGGGAATGTCGAGATGTATTACCAGTCGTACATCAGGCTTGTCAATACCCATTCCAAAGGCATTGGTGGAGACGATTATTCGGGTCTGGCCCCTCTTCCATTCATCCTGTTTGCGGTCCCTTGTTTTAGTGTCGAGGCCGGCATGGTAGAAATCGGCCGAAATTTTGTTTTTCCTGAGAAAATCGGCAATTTCCCTGGTCTTTTTCCGGTTTCTTACATAGATTATGCCCGTCCCCTGTACTTTCGTGAGGGTATTGAGCAATCTTCCGTATTTGTCATCCTCCTCCACCACTCCGTAACTCAGGTTCTTTCGCTCAAAACTCTTGCGGAATACATTTTTTTCCTCAAAGCCAAGTTTATCCTGAATATCATCCACCACTTCGGGGGTTGCGGTAGCAGTAAGTGCTATAACAGGAACGTCAGGTATCTGCTTCCTGGTTTCGTTGATCTTAAGATAAGGTGGCCTGAAGTCGTAGCCCCATTGCGAAATACAATGGGCCTCATCAACCACCAGCAGGCCAACCTTCATTTTCTGAAGGACAAGCCGGAACCTCTCGGTCTCAAGCCTCTCCGGTGAGAGATATAAAAATTTTATGTCCCCGTATACACAATTGTCGAAAGCAACCTCGATCTCCGAGCGGTGCATCCCGGAGTAGATCGCCACCGCCTTGATATTTTTCTTCTGAAGGTTTGCAACCTGGTCTTTCATCAGGGCAATAAGCGGCGTAACCACAATGCAGAGACCTTCGGTCATAAGGGCCGGTACCTGGAAGCATATCGATTTGCCGCCACCTGTGGGCAGCAAGCCAAGTGTGTCGTTCCCCTGCAAAACAGAATTTATTATCTCTTCCTGCATAGGCCTGAACGATGAATGGCCCCAATATTTGATCAATATGTTCCTGGCTTCCAAAAAACTGATTTTTTACTAAATTAATATAATTGGGGTGCGAAAATACCTGTCAGTTTCACGCAAGTTTTAAACAAATAATAATGTTCGGTTAATAATCACTTTAAACCAGAAGGTTTATTTTGAGTAAAATTGTTGTCATGGAAATTGAAAAACAAAAAGTCGAAACCGGTCTCCGCCGTCTTTTCACTTCAGCCTCCGATATATTCATCGATACTGATATCAAGGAATGTGAGGTCAGGATATCGATCGATGAATACCAGGGTGAACTGAGAGAGAGGTTATTCGAGAACGGCATGCAGTTCAACATGGTGGATTATTGTGATATCTACCCTTTTAAATATGTGTTCAGCTATAAATCCGTAAAGGGTTGAAATTTTAAGTGTTTCCCAGGCAGAGTCCACTCATATTGCTCATAGTACTCATAGTACTCATAGTACACATAGTACGCAAAGTACCAAAGTATCATAGTATACTTTCATCCTATTCCTATTCCTAATCCTAATCCTAATCCTAATCCTAATCCTAATCCTATTCCTATTCCTATTCCTATTCTTAATTACCGTACCCTCCCCCTGGCTTCGCCTTCCCCCTCCCTACCAGTAGGGAGGGGGATTGAGGGGGTGGGTAAGCATCTGTCATTCTATATAAAAAACTCTCATTCAAAGATGACAACCAAGGATAAATATCAATTGAAAATATCCTCTGTATTTTCATTAAATTTGTAATTAAAGAACAAGCACTATGGCAGCTAAAGAATCCCTTATATCAGCAATTATTATTTTAGCCTTCTCCATTGCGGTCATCAGCGGATGCAGGAAAAATGCCGATGATACACCACCGTCTATCACGATGAGCGGGTACAACCCTGTAACTGTTTGCGTGGGTACACCTTACAATGATGCCGGCGCCACAGCTTTCGACGAAACTGATGGTGATGTAACAGACGAGATACAGGTTGACATTGATGTTGACACATCCCAGCCCGGCGAAGGCACGGTAACTTATTCGGTAACCGATGAGGCAGGCAATACAGCAACAGCCGTAAGGGAGGTTGTGGTGATCTATTGCGATTAGCAGACAGGAAGTAATGGAAGAGAAAAAGCACATCACCTTTATTGCCAATTCAATTGCAATATCTTCCGGTTTCAGTGAATTTGAGACGTTGATAAAAAAACACCTCAACATTGATAAGTACGACTACACCTTATATCTGACCGAAAAAGCGGGAGACGCAAAAAAGATTGCCTCAGGAGCTGTCGGCAGAAGCAGCTCTGCACTGGTGGCAGTGGGAGGTGACGGTACCATAAATGAAATTGCACGTACCATAATCGGGACTGATACCAGGCTGGGCATCATACCGTATGGTTCGGGGAACGGGCTCGCCCGGCATCTTGGCATCCCCCTGGCAACTAAAAAAGCCTTCGATATTTTGAATAATGGCCGCACAAAATCCATTGATACGGGTATCATGAATAATATGAGCTTCGTAAATGTTGCAGGGGCCGGTTTTGATGCCAGGGTAGCCAACCAGTACGCAAAATCAGGTGAAAGGGGCTTTAAAAGTTATTTCCGTATCATAATCAGTGAATACCTTACCTATAAGCCCAGGGAATTCAGGATCATTTTTGATGACAAGGATATAACAAGAAAGGCAATCTTTGTCACCTTTGCCAATTCGAGCCAGTTTGGCTACAACACAGTCATTGCGCCCGGTGCAAGCGTGACGGACGGGATGCTCGACCTGGTTATCGTGAAAAGGTTTCCTTCGATAGAGATACCCCGGGCAATACATTTGTTATATACTCATAAAATAGACCACTCCGGTTATGTTGAAAGATACCGGAGCAAGGAGATAAAACTGATCAGGAACAAGGGCCGAAAGGTTAACCTCGACGGGGAAGCGGTGAACATGGAAGGAGAATTGCATGTAAAGGTCAATCCCGCTTCAATGCAGGTCATCGTCCCTGAAAATTTCAAGGATTGATATGTCGGAAAGAAAAAAGAGAAAAGGTATCGTTTATTCCACCGACCCAGACTTCAAATATGATTACGGGAAAGGTGAACAGGCGGAAACACCACCACCCCCGGAGCAGGATCTTCGTGTTTTCAGGGACAGTAAGAAGCGCAAAGGAAAGACCGTAACAATAATATCGGGATTTACCGGTACCGGCCACGACCTCAACAACCTGGCCAAAGAGCTCAAGAACAGTTGCGGTGCGGGAGGCTCTGTAAAAGACGGTGAGATCCTCATCCAGGGGGATAAAAAAGAACAGGTAGGTAAAATATTGAGCTCCAAAGGCTATAATTTTAAATTCTCCGGGGGCTGATATTATTTCTCATTCAAAAAGCATATCTCGGGTATCACCCTTATGATTGTTACTTTTTTCACATTTTATTTTATTGTAATATTGTCGTTGTTTACCAAAAAAACAGAGTAGGATATGAAAGAAAAGGTAATTATTGAAACAATAGGGACTATTGAAAAGAAAGAGCTTTTATCGGCAGTGGGATACGACGACATGGTACTGGAATCGCTTCATCCCTTTCCCGGATATCACGGTACAACCGTTCCTGACAGTGATGTGCCGAAATCCCTCTTCTTCATAACCCGTTCGAAATACACGGAAGAGAAGGTAATACGCATTATCCAGCATATTAAAAAGACAACCGACCTTAAATTCGACGGATCCCCGGGGCTGGTTACCCTCTTCAATATGCAGGTGCCCTGTATAAGGATCCGTGACGTAGAGGGTTACGATATTATCCCGGATCTTCTGAGCGCCTTCAGGAATGCAGGCCTTGAATTCATGACCAGCAGGAAGATAGAACCTTACACCGGTATTATCAAGATAAAGAAATATTTCCTGCTCGACCCGGTCTCGAATTGTACATTCAAGGATATTGAAGACCCGGCAATGTACTATTTTACCATACCTATCCAATTGAGGTTCAATCAGCTTGAGAGAATGACGGTCGACATCAAAAGGAATTTTGAGGACAATAAGTTTGATGCCGCGCTGGGTGCATTCTACAGAAGGACCGGGCTGGTTGACGTGATAAGGATCTATGATGAGAAGTGCGACCAGGACAGACTGAACAAGATAAGATCAATGTACAACGCAGCCATAAAAAAGCTCATGAAGTGACCTCCACATCCCTGAGCAATTGTGAAAAACAGTAAACTAATTTCAGGTTTATGTTCAACATTATTGACAATACCATTGAGAACTGGTTGATAGAATTAGGAATGTCCACAGGACCGGCAAAGGCAATCGCCGATTTTTCGGGTTTTCTTATCATCCTTATCCTGGCGTTTATTTCCTTCTTTGTGATCAAGAAGATACTTATTACCTGGATAACTATCCTTGCAAGAAAGTCGAAATCTCAATGGGATGATAAATTAATAGATCGAAGGGTATTCCATCGACTTTCTTACCTTGCCCCCGCCCTGATCATAATATACCTTACTCCTTTTGTCATTCCCGAAAGGGAAGGACTTATTGATATTATCCAGACCATAGCCAATGTTTACATCTTCACCATTGCTTTGATCGTGATCTTTTCTGTGCTGGACGCTGTAAACGATATTTACAACAGTTTCCACATTGCTGCGAAAAGACCCATCAAAAGCTTTCTACAGGTGGTTAAAATTGTCGTTCTGATAATATACCTGGTACTGGTCATAAATTCACTATTCATTGGTGGGCAGAATTTTGGATGGCTGGCAGGTATAGGGGCATTTTCGGCTGTGCTGCTGCTTGTTTTCAGGGACCCTATCCTGGGGTTTGTTGGTGGTCTGCAACTGGCTTTCAACGACATGCTCAGGATCGGCGACTGGATCCAGATGGATAAATTCGGCGCCGATGGTACCGTTATCGATATCAACATAACAGCCGTGAAGGTGCAGAACTGGAACAAGACCATAAGTACCATTCCCACCTATGCACTGGTAAACGATTCGTATAAGAACTGGCGCGGGATGGAAGAATCAGGGGGACGGAGGATCAAAAGGTCTGTAATGATCGATACAAGGTCCATTAAGTTCTGTACCCCTGATATGCTCGAAAGATTCTCGAAATTTGAGCATGTTGCCGAATATGTAAAGAATACCGAGGAAAATATAAGGGAGTATAACGAAAACAAGAAAATTGACAACTCTGTCCTGGTGAACGGAAGAAGGCAAACCAATATAGGTATTTTCAGGGCATATCTGAAAGGTTACCTCCGAAACCATCCCAAGGTAAACCAGGATATGACCTTTCTTGTAAGGCAATTGCAACCCAGCGAAAAAGGACTCCCCATGGAAGTTTACGTTTTCAGCAAGGTCCAGGCCTGGGCAGATTACGAAGACATACAATCCGACATATTCGATCATATCCTGGCCGTGGTGCCCCAGTTCGACCTTAAGGTCTTCCAGAATCCGTCAGGAAGTGATATCCATGATCTTGTCAGCAGTCATGATATCAAGGTAAAAAACTGAGTGCCCCTAAACCGGTTACTTTTATCTTGAGGCCTTTAACTGGTTCATCCAATAATTTTCTTTCATAAAACTTGCATTGTCGGAGATTTCATTTTATATTTGACCGACCGTTCAACCAAAAAATAATCCAAAATGCCCAGGACAGAGGAACAATTTGAAGAGATAAGGGAGCAGAAAAGGGCTTTGATCATGAGCACTTCCATGGAGTTGTTTGCTGAAGAAGGATATCACAATGTGTCCATCAGTAAAATAGCAGATAAAGCGGGAATATCCAAAGGGCTGATGTATAATTACTTCAAAAGCAAAGAGGCTTTGATAATCAGCATCATAGACGAAGGAATTGAAGAACTCTTCGACCTTTTCGATCCAAACCACGACGGGCACATCACTGATGAGGAGTTCGTAAACTTTGTCAGAAAATCAAGCCGGCTTGTACAAGAGAACACAAGGTTCTGGAAACTCTATTTTGCTCTTTTTACACAACCAAAAGTATATCACCTGGTGGAAGAAAAAACGCAGAAGGTATTCAGCGAAATGATTGAACTTCTTTCTTCATTTTTCTCCAGGAGAGGCATAGAGGATCCGGAAACGGAAGCTGTGCTTTTTGGCGCAATGCTTGATGGAATAGCCTACAATTATGTTATGAATCCAGGGCTGTTCCCGCTTGAAAATATAACCGAAAAAATCATAACACGATATATACGAAACCAAAAGAAGTAATCTGACATGAAACCTTTAAAGATCCTTTTAGCAATTCTTGCATCATTAATGCTTTCACCTGCAAATGAAGCAGTTGGCCAGAAGAATGAAACAGCCAGGGAGGTAATTGAGAAAGCCCACAAGAAAGCAAACGGCGAATCGAGCAAAGGCAATATGACCATGACCATTGTACGGCCTGACTGGACCAGGGAGATAAGCATGAAAACCTGGTCGCTGGGAACGGAATTCTACATGATCTACATTACCGCCCCGGCAAGGGACAAGGGCCAGGTCTTTATGAAAAGGCATGAAGATATGTGGAACTGGATGCCCAATATCAACCGGATGATAAAGCTGCCCCCCTCAATGATGGGCCAATCATGGATGGGATCGGATTTCACCAATGACGACCTGGTTAAAATGAATTCTATTATTGATGACTATGAACATGAATTTGTAGGGGAAGGAGTAGTTGACGGGCATGAATGCCATAAGATAGAACTGATACCCAAACCCGATGCCGCCGTTGTGTGGGGCAAGATCATCATGTGGGTGTCGAAGGATGAGTATTTTGAAATGAAAGCAGAGTATTATGACGAGGAAGAAGAACTTGTCAACACTATGCTCGCAAGCGAAATAGAGAAAATGGGCGACCGCAGGCTGCCGTCGAAAATGAATATGATACCTGCCGACAAGGAAGGCCATGAAACCCGGATGCATATGGTTGAGATGGAATTCAATATACCTATCGAAGAATCATTTTTCTCTCAGCAGAATATGAAAAGGATCAGGTAAAAACAGGAAAACTGTCAGAAATGAAAGAGTATTTGAAAATAGCATGGCGTAACCTGTGGAGGAACAAAAAAAGGACCCTCATTACGGTCGCTTCCATATTCTTTGCCATCTTCCTTGCACTGATCATGCGCTCAATGCAACTGGGCAGCTATGAAATGATGGTAAACAACTCGGTGAAGACTTCCACAGGGTATATTCAGATCCACAAAAAAGGATACTGGGACGACAAGACCATCAACAATACCTTTGAACTTACCGACAAACTTGATGAAAAGATCAGTAAGACAGATAACATTTCCCTGGCGATCCCGAGAATTGAATCATTCGCACTGGCCTCATTTGAAAAAGTAACAGAAGAAGATACCACGAACAAGACGAAAGGCGCAGCAGTGATAGGGACACGCCTTGAGACTGAAGACAAACTTATCGACTTAAAAGGCAAAGTAACAGAAGGTGAATTCTTCACCGGCCCCGACGATGGGGTTTTGATTGCTGAAGGGCTGGCCGATTATCTCAGAATAGGTGTCAATGACTCGCTGGTGCTGCTTGGGCAGGGATACCACGGGGTTACAGCATCGGGGCTTTTCCCTGTCAGGGGCATAATAGAAATGCTGACCCCTGAAATGAACAACACCCTCATATATATGTCGCTCGAAAGGGCCCAGGAGCTATATGGGGCGTACGGAAGGGCTACCTCACACTCTTTTATGCTTGAAGATCCTGACAGGATAGAAATCACCCGTGAAAAGCTGGCTGAAATCAGCCCAGGTAACCTGGAAGTGATGACCTGGGACCAGATGCTGACCGAACTGGTGCAACAAATTGAAAGTGACAATATCAGCGGACTGTTCATGCTGGGCATTCTTTACCTGGTTGTTGGGTTCGGCATACTCGGCACTGTAATAATGATGACAATGGAAAGAAAACGTGAGTTCGGCATCATGGTGGCGGTAGGTATGCGAAAATACAAGCTGAACATCATCCTTTTTATAGAAACGGTTGTGATCACCGTACTGGGTATCCTGTCAGGTGCCCTGGCCAGCATACCTGTCATAATATATTTCAGGGAAAACCCGATAAAACTCACAGGCGAGGCGGCAGAAGCCATGCTCGAGTTCAACATCGAGCCAATCCTGCCTTTCCTGCTGGAACCCGGCTTCTATTTTAACCAGGGAATCACAGTCCTGATCATTGCACTTGTGGCATTCCTGTATCCCCTGAAAACAATATCAGGGATGAAGGTGGTAAATGCAATCAAGGGTAAATAACAAAAATCAGCAGTCATGATATTCGCAATAGCATGGAGAAATATCTGGAGGAACAAAACAAGGAGCATTGTGGTGATCCTTGCCATTATGATAGGCCTGTTCGGCTCCCTGTTCATCATTGCCCTTATGAATGGCGTAGTAGAACAGAAGATCGACTCTGCCATCAACAACGAGATTAGCCATGTTCAAATACATCATAAGAAGTTTCTTCAGGATAAATCGATAAAGCATTCGATTGAATCAAGTGCCGAAAAGATCGACAGCATCAGGGAACTGGAAATGGTGAAATCAGTGGCAGCCAGGTTAAAGACAACAGCTATGGCTTCTACGGCCGCCAGTGCAACTGGGGTAACCATAAACGGGATAGACCCCGATATTGAAAAGAATTTGACGCGCATCCACACAGCGCTGGTGGATGGCGATTACTTTGAAAGGAAGTCGAGAACCCCGCTCATACTTGTCAGCAAGGAATTTGCCGACGAGCTCAATGCAAAGACAGGTTCAAAAGTGGTCGTAACCATCCAGGACACTGAGGGAGTCCTCACTTATGGGCTATTCAGGGTAACCGGCATATATAAGACTGATAATAAAGTGTTTGACCAACAAAACGTCTTTGTGGAAAAGAAAGAACTTGCAGAGCTTATACATGCAAGCCAGGAAAAATCGACCGAAATTGCCGTGCTCCTTCATGAAACTGACAATACAAATATTGCTGCAGAGAAACTCAGGTCGATGTTCCCCAACCTGGAGGTGCTTACCTGGAAAAAGATCCAGCCTCTGCTGCTGGGCCTCTCATCCATGATGGAGCAATTCTCCATTTTTTTGCTCGTGATCATTCTGGTTGCCCTTGCTTTCGGTATCATCAACACTATGCTTATGGTGATACTGGAAAGAACACAGGAACTTGGAATGCTCATGGCTGTAGGAATGAATAAAAGAAGGGTGTTCATTATGATCATGCTCGAAACGGTCTTTTTATCCCTGGTGGGCACCATATTTGGCATAGCTATAAGTGCCGTAGTGATAGAAATAACAGGGATGAACGGGATCAATTTCGCAGCATGGGCCGAAGGATTTGAGTCGCTTGGCTACAGCGCCCTTGTTTATCCTTCGCTGTACCTGTCGTTTTATATCCTGCTGACAGGAATGGTATTGCTAACGGCTATTCTTTCATCCATATACCCGGCAAGAAAAGCCCTGAAGCTAGACCCTGCAGAAGCCATCAGGGAAGATGCCTGAATATAATGTTGAACAACATCAAGAAAAAAATAAAATGGGAATCATCAGAACAAAGGATCTTTACAAAGTTTACCGCGAAACAAAAGTTCCGGTACATGCCGTCAATGGTATTTCGATAGATTTTGATGAAGCAGAATTCACTGCAATAGTAGGCCCTTCAGGCTCAGGCAAGACCACATTGCTGAATATGATCGGCGGCCTGGACTCACCCACAAAAGGTGCGGTCCATATCAACGGCACAAACGTAACAGAGCTCTCCTCACGGGAGATAACAGATTTCCGGCTGAAAAACATCGGATTTGTTTTCCAGTCGTTCAACCTTATCCCTGTCCTTACTGCTATAGAAAACGTGGAATTCATCATGCAGTTGCAGGGAGTAAAAAAGGCTGACAGGCGAAGCAGGGCAAGGGAACTGCTGGAGGCAGTAGGTCTTGAGGATAAGATCAACAACCGCCCCGGTGACCTGTCGGGTGGTCAGCAGCAAAGGGTTTCCGTAGCAAGGGCACTGGCATCGAAGCCACGGTTCATACTTGCCGACGAGCCAACGGCCAGTCTCGATTCAAAATCGACCAGTGAATTGCTCGATATCATGATGGAAATGAATGAAAAGTATAAAACAACTTTCATTTTTTCGACCCACGACCAGCGTGTAGTTGACAAAGCCAGGCGGATCGTGACCATTGAGGACGGGAAAGTTGTGGAAGACAAAAACGTATGACAGGATATGTCAGTTAAAAGATCTATCATATTTACAGTAGTATTATCATTCTTCCTGATAAACAGTCTTTCGGCCCAGTTCACTGAAAGGAAATGGAGCCTTAACGGACACCTGCAAACGCTGAACAACGTATGGGTCCCGCCTTCTTCGGGGCAATGGCAGACAATGACGTCACTGACAAACCGTCTTGATTTCCGGTGGTACCCTTCACGTTCCTTCTCGTTGCACATCGGTGGAAGGAATATCATGAACCTCGGGCAAATGGTACAGGCCAATTACCCATACTATGCTGAGATCGCCACAATGGAAACCGGTTATCTCGAGTTGACAAAGCAATGGGTGAGCGACTCTTCCTATTTTATCTATTCAAATGTCGACCGGGCAAATGTGAAATTCATTGCGGGAAAATTCGAGATAACGGCAGGGCGCCAGCGGATTAACTGGGGAGTGAACATGGTGTGGAATCCCAATGATATTTTCAATACCTTCAATTATTTTGATTTCGACTATGTAGAACGGCCCGGATGCGATGCCGTACACATGCAATACTATACAGGTTCAACATCCTCCCTGCAGTTTGCTTTCAAACTTGATAAAGATAAGGACATCACAACAGCCCTTATGTATAAATTCAATAAGTGGAATTATGATTTCCAGTTCTTCGGAGGTTTGATGGAACAAGACCTGGTGGCCGGTGCCGGCTGGTCGGGGGATATCGAGGGTGCCGGTTTCACGGGAGAGCTGAGCTATTTTCTCGACAAAGATGAAAATGTGGATACAAACGGTGTTTTCGTAGGTTCAATAGGATTGAACTATACCTTCTCCAACAGCCTGTACATTGCCGGCTCCTATCTGTACAACAGTGCAGGCACCACAGGGCCGGCAGGTTACGGCACCGTTTTCACCCTTTTCCTCGATATAAATGCAAAAACCTTCACCCTGGCCCGGCATTCTGTCTTTGCCCAGGCTTCATACCCGATAACGCCTCTAATAAAAGTTGATGCTGCCGCTATTTTCAACCCTAATGATAAATCAGGCTTTTTCGGACCCTCAGTTGATTTTTCACTAACAAGCAACATATCACTGTTTCTTATAAGCCAGATATTCTGGGGTGACCCTTTGACAGAGTTTGGCGATTATGGGACTCTTACCTACCTGCGACTCAAATGGAGTTTTTAACTTGTTGAAAAAGACCCCGATCCGACCACTAAAAATTCTCCCAAAATTTGGCAGATTGAATATTTTAAGCTAATTTTGCACGCTCATAAAAAATCAAGAAAAATAAATCTGGATCATGCATCTTACATCCGAAGAGAAAAAAAAGGCATTCAAAGAATACGGAAAATCTGAATTTGATTCAGGTTCGACCGAAGCACAGGTAGCGCTTTTTACACAAAGGATCAAGTACCTTACCGATCATCTTAAAGGCAACAAGAAGGACAACCAGACAAGGCGTTCGCTTGTATTGATGGTTGGTAGAAGGCGCAGGCTGCTGGATTATCTCAAGCATAAGGATATCGAGCGCTATCGTGCCCTAATTAAAAAACTAGGAATCAGGAAATAAAATAAAAGAGTAGGTTTAAAAAGGCAATTACTTGATTGCCTTTTTTTATTTATTGCTGAAAGTAGAAAAACGAAAAAGAAAGAGAAGAAAAAATGTTAAACAAAGGTATTATCAAGTCCTTCGATCTGGGTGATGGGAGGACTATTTCAATAGAGACCGGCAGGCTTGCCAAGCAGGCATCAGGTGCTGTTGTTGTGAAAATTGACGGAACGATGCTTCTTGCAACCGTAGTTGCAAGCAAAGAACCTAAAGAAGATGTGAATTTCCTTCCGCTTACTGTGGAATACAAAGAAAAATATGCTGCAACCGGGAAATTCCCCGGCGGTTTCTTTAAGCGGGAGGCCCGGCCATCCGACTATGAGATACTTATCGCGAGGTTGGTTGACCGTGCACTCAGACCCCTTTTCCCTGACAACTACCACCATGAAACTCAGGTACAGATAACACTTGTTTCCGGAGATAAAAAAAACACACCCGATGTACTGGCAGCACTTGCTGCTTCTGCAGCGTTAACTGTTTCGGATATCCCTTTCAACGGGCCTATTTCGGAGGTCAGGGTAGCCAGGATCAACGGCGACTTCATCATCAATCCCACAATTTCACAACTTGAGGATGTAGACCTTGACCTTATGGTAGCTGGCACTTCTGATAACATTGTGATGGTGGAAGGTGAAATGAAGGAAGTCTCGGAGAAGGAAATGCTCGAGGCCATTGAAATTGCCCATAAAGCCATCAAGATAGAATGTAATGCACAACTTGAACTGGCCGGTGAAATCAATGAAAAGATCAATAAGTGGGAGCTGGGCGAAAGCAGCAGTGATCCCGAACTGGAAAAATCCATCCACAAGTTTGCATACGACAGGTTTTACCAGATCGCAGCCAGGGGCATAGCCAACAAGCATGAAAGGAGTGAAGAATTCTCGGCTGTAGAGCAGGAATTTATCGAAGGAATGCCGGAAGAGGAGCTTGAAGAAAAAGATTCGCTTATCTCCGAATATTTCCATGATGTTCAGAAAGAAGCCGTAAGGAATTGTGTCCTCAACGAAGGAAAACGTCTGGACGGCAGGGCTAACGACGAAATCCGCCCGATATGGTGCGAGATTGATTACCTGCCGGCAGCGCATGGCTCAGCCATTTTCACAAGAGGCGAAACACAGGCACTTGTCACCACTACACTGGGGACAAAGCTCGACGAGCAAACAATTGATGGGGCGGTATTCGAAGGCACCAGCAATTTCCTGTTGCATTACAACTTTCCCGGATTCTCAACAGGAGAGGTGAAACCGATCAGGGGGACAAGCCGCAGGGAAATAGGCCACGGCAACCTTGCCCAGCGTGCCCTTAAACCGGTGATACCCGGAGATGATTCCAATCCATACACCATCAGGGTGGTCAGCGACATACTTGAATCAAATGGCTCTTCATCAATGGCTACAGTCTGCGGAGGCACGCTGGCACTCATGGATGCGGGGGTCAAGATCAACAAACCGGTTTCGGGGATTGCCATGGGGCTCATATCCAACCCCGAATCAGGCAAGTATGCTGTACTTTCCGATATACTTGGCGACGAAGACCACCTTGGCGACATGGATTTCAAGGTAACCGGAACAGTTGACGGCATCACTGCCTGCCAGATGGACATTAAGATCGAAGGCCTTTCTTTCGAGATCCTTTCAGATGCCCTTGAACAGGCAAAAAAAGGCAGGTTGCACATCCTCAACGAAATGCTGAAGGTTATCGAGAAGCCAAGGGAAGATTACAAACCTCACGTGCCGAGGATCGAAAAGATGACCGTGAACAAGGAGTTCATTGGTGCGATCATAGGCCCCGGTGGAAAGATCATCCAGGAGATCCAGAACTCAACCGGCGCCACTATTGTGATAGAAGAGGTTGGTGAGTTTGGTGTGATCGATATTTTCGCACATGATAAGGAATCGATCGAAGCCGCAAAGGCCAAGATCAAAGATATCATTGCCATTCCTGAAGTTGGAGAAGTATATGACGGCCTTATCAAGACAATTGTCAATTTCGGTGCATTTGTAGAGATACTTCCCGGAAAGGAAGGGTTGCTGCACATATCCGAGATCGACTGGAGGAGGATCGAAGATGTCAACAAAGAGCTTAAAGTAGGCGACAGGGTCGAGGTGAAACTCATTGGTATCGACAACAGCACAGGAAAGCTGAAATTATCCCGTAAAGCACTGCTCCCCAAGCCGGAAAAAAGGCAATAATTTTTTTTGTAACCTGCCGTATAATCATGCGTAGAATTTTTATAGTTTTAGCGCATAGATTATGTCTGTTTTATGCGACAGCTTAAGATTACTAAACAGGTTACCAATCGCGAGACTGCATCACTTGACAAGTACCTTCAGGAGATCGGAAAGGTAGATCTTTTGACTGCTGAGGAGGAAGTTGAGCTGGCCAAACGCATAAAACAGGGCGACAAGCTCGCACTGGAAAAACTTACCAAGGCCAACCTTCGGTTTGTTGTTTCAGTTTCCAAGCAATACCAGAACCAGGGTTTAAGCCTGCCAGATCTTATAAACGAGGGAAACCTGGGCCTCATAAAAGCAGCACAACGCTTTGATGAGACCAGGGGTTTCAAGTTTATTTCCTATGCCGTCTGGTGGATCAGGCAATCCATTCTGCAGGCACTTGCCGAGCAGTCGCGCATTGTGAGGCTCCCCCTTAATAAAATAGGTTCCCTCAATAAGATCAACCGCACCTATGCAAGTCTTGAACAACAAAATGAAAGAGAACCTGCTATATCGGAAATCGCTGAATTGCTTGAAATCCCTGAAGAGGAAGTAAAGGAATCGCTGAGGCACTCAGGCAGGCATGTTTCAATGGATGCCCCACTCGTACAGGATGAAGAGAATACCCTTTACGATGTACTCCGGCCTGACGAAGACAATGAAAACCCGGAGAAAGAGCTTATACTGGAATCATTGCGTACTGAGATCGACCGTGCTATCTCAACCCTAACCCCCAGGGAAGCAGATGTTGTCAGACTCTATTTTGGCCTTAACAGCAAACATCCCATGACCCTGGAGGAGATAGGTGAAAGGTTTGACCTCACCAGGGAAAGGGTGCGGCAAATAAAAGAGAAAGCAATAAGAAGGCTGAAACATACTTCAAGAAGTAAAATACTCAAGTCTTATCTATAATCTTTCTTTACCTAAATTATATTACTTTTGAACGAGCCCTCAGGCTCGCTAGTTGTTTAAACAAAGAAGGAATACATGCAGGATCTTTTAAAAGGCTCGCCGCCATTCATTGCCCCTTCAATGTTGTCAGCCGATTTCTCAAACCTTATCAAGGATATTGATATGGTAAACAATAGCGAGGCCGACCTGTTCCACATTGATATAATGGATGGGGTTTTCGTACCAAATATCTCTTTTGGCTTTCCGGTAATGGAAAAGATACATAAGTATGCTGAAAAGCCGCTGGATGTCCATCTTATGATTGTTGATCCCGACAGGTATGTCGAAAAATTCAGGAAGACAGGGGCTGCAATCATTACCGTACATGCGGAAGCATGCACACACCTGCACAGGACCCTCCAGTTAATCAGGTCAACGGGCGCGTATGCAGGGGTTTCACTCAATCCCCATACACCGGTTGAAACGCTTACAGATATTTTGGAGGATATTGACCTTGTGCTTGTGATGTCGGTCAATCCGGGATTCGGCGGACAGAAATTCATCAACCGGAGCCTCGATAAAGTTCGCAGATTAAAAAACATGATAAACGACAGAAATACCAGTACACAGATCGAAGTAGACGGAGGGGTTACTCTTGAAAACGCCCCGGGGATCCTGGATGCAGGAACTGATATACTCGTGGCCGGCAATACGGTCTTTAAATCTGAAAATCCCTCCGCTACGATAAGAAACTTAAAAAACTTACGGATTAATTAACCTTTAAATATTGTTTTTTCACATGAATGAAGACGTTTATAAGCTCAAGCCCGAAAGGCTATGGTATTACTTTGGTGAAATCCTTAAAATCCCACGGCCTTCGAAGAAGGAGGAGAAAATTGCACAATATCTGGTGAATTTCGGCGAAAGCCAGGGCCTTCCAACTGTAAGGGATACAGTGGGTAATATCCTTATCAGCAAACCGGCTACAAAAGGCATGGAAAACCGGAAGACCACCGTCCTCCAGAGCCACATCGATATGGTCTGTGAAAAGAATGCCGACGTAGATCATGACTTCGATAGTGATCCCATAGAAGCTTATGTGGAAGACGGATGGGTAAAAGCCAGGGGCACAACCCTGGGTGCCGACGACGGTATAGGCATTGCCACACAGCTTGCGCTGCTTGAATCGACCGACATACCTCACGGTCCGCTTGAGTGCCTTTTCACTGTTGATGAAGAAACCGGGCTCACAGGTGCCTTCGGCTTAAATGAAACCCTTCTGCGCGGTGAAATATTACTGAACCTCGACTCTGAAGACGACGGGGAACTTTTTATCGGTTGCGCAGGCGGCAAGGATACAGTGATCAAGATGCCCTACAAAAAGATCAATCCACCCGCCGAACATCTCACCATGAAGATCGAGATCAGTGGTCTTAAGGGAGGCCATTCGGGAGATGATATCCAGAAAGGAAGGGGAAATGCCAATAAGCTTCTTAACCGGATCCTTTGGGAAGCCTCCATCAACTTCGACCTCCAGTTATCGGTATTCAACGGTGGAAACCTGCGCAATGCCATTGCACGTGAGGCCTATGCCATTGTTATGCTTCCTGAAGCCTTTAAAGACCAGTTTTTAAGGTATGTAGATCTATATGAAAAAGACATTAAGTATGAATACCGGGTTACAGAACCTGAACTGAAGCTGACCCATGAAGAAAAGGACTCGGCCAACTTCATAATGGATAAAAAATCGAGAGACAATCTTTTAAACTCAATATATGCCTGTCCTCATGGTGTCATAGCCTGGTCGCAGGAGATCGAGAATTTTGTCGAGACCTCTACCAACCTGGCATCGGTAAAAACACTTGAAGACCATATTTCTATAACAACCAGCCAGCGCAGTTCAGTAGAATCGGCCAAGGAAGACATTGCCAACATGGTAGCATCAGTTTTCAGGCTTTCAGGGGCCACGGTTGAGCATACCGATGGATACCCGGGCTGGTCGCCCGATCCTAATTCGGCAATTGTCGATATCACCGTTGAATCGTACAAGAAACTTTTCAAAAAGGAACCGATAGTAAGGGCAGTGCATGCCGGCCTTGAATGCGGACTGATAGGCGATAAGTACCCGGGAATGGATATGATCTCCTACGGACCGACCATAAGGGGAGCCCACTCACCGGATGAAAAACTGGAAATATTTACTGTGCAGAAATTCTGGGACCTGACGCTTGATGTCCTCAAGAACATCCCTAAGAAATAAGAAGGCTCAGAGGCCAACCCCGAACCCGATCCTTATTATCGGGTTCCTGTAAGGGGTATACCTCGATTCGTTGAAATTATAGAGAACTGTGATCATGGCAAAAGCCCGGTTGCCGATCCACTGCCGGTAACCCG
>CAZXWD010000002.1:36817-58382 GCA_964644135.1 uncultured Bacteroidales bacterium
TCCTGTCCTGTGAACTGGCAGGTGCTGCAGCTAATGTTGAAATAAATGAGACGATCAGTATGATCCTGAGAAATATTTTCATCACTCCTTTTTTTGTGAATTGGCAAAAATAGCTAATAACAGGGAGGGCAATATTTTTTATACCCGAACGTAATTATAGTTGATTAGTTATCTTTGCGCGGCATATCTGTAATTTATGATCACAAACCTTAATAACAGGCACACCCTGGCCTTTGTTTTGCTATCCATCTTTTTAATGGTTTTCTTTTCTTGCAGGAAAACCGATATAATTGATGATAACACCGAGCTTACGCTCAGCTTTTCAGCAGATACGGTCATTTTCGATACGGTCTTCACTTCGCTGGGCTCGGCTACACAATTCCTCAAGGTTTACAATCCGTCTGCCAATGCCGTTAATATCTCTTCCATTAAACTGGCACGGGGCGAACAATCACGATACAGGATAAACATCGATGGTGAGCCAGCTTTATCGATAAAGGATTATAAGCTCGAGGGGAACGACAGTCTTTACATTTTTGTCCGTGTCACCATCGACCCTACCGCCCAGAACACCCCCTTTGTAGTGTCCGATTCCATTATCTTCGAAACAAACAGCAATTTTCAGGATGTAGACCTTGTGGCTTGGGGACAGAATGCCAATTATATCCTTGCCGATACGGAAATTCCCGGCCTGCCTAAATTCAAGATCGTTGCCGGTGAATTTGAAGACTTGACATGGACCGCCGACAAGCCCTATGTTATTTACGGTTATGCAGTTGTAGATTCGAATGGGATATTGAGGGTTGATGCAGGGGCCCAAATCCATTTTCACGACCGGTCAGGCTTATGGGTCTACAAAGGAGGATCAATAAAAGTCAACGGAACGTTGGATGAACCGGTAGTTTTCCAGGGCGACAGACTGGAGGATTTCTACGAAGACCTGCCGGGCCAGTGGGACAGGATCTGGATCAATGAAGGAAGTATTGACAATGAGATCAATTATGCCATTATCAGGAACGGCTTTATAGGTATCCAGGCTGAAACGCTCCAGGAACAAATGGGCAATTCACTCATACTTAAAAACACTATTATAGAGAATATGAGCGGAGTTGGACTGTTCAGCCGTTTTTACAACATTACCGCCACGAACTGCCTCTTTGCAAACAGCGGTCAGTTCTCTGCAGCCCTCACATGGGGCGGATTATACGATTTCAGGCATTGCACCTTCGCAAATTACTGGCCCTACGGGGTCAGGCCCGATGAACTGCTTGCATTGAACAATTTTGTTGAAGACGAGAACGGCAACATAACTGCTTTCGAATTTGATGCCTATTTCGGGAACTGCATAGCTTACGGGAGGAATATCGAGGAACTGCTTTTTTCGTTCGATGAAGGGGCTCCTTACAACTATCTTTTCGATCATTGCCTGCTAAAAACCGAAAAAGACATTTCGGACCAGGAGCGCTTCAGGAACTCTTTCAAGAATGAGGACCCTCTGTTCAAAGATTACCAGGAGGGTGACTATTCACTCGACACGCTATCCCCCGCCATAGATTACGGTACGCTTGACGTGATCAATACCTCAGCTATAGATCTTTCCAATGATATCCTTAATGTAAACAGGCTTCCGGAGCCTGACCTGGGGGCTTATGAATTCGTTCCCGGCAGAAAATAAATAGTAAATAACGGGTTGTGCGGTTTGTGTGTTATTTAATGGACATTACACTATGTCAACTGCATCAAAAATTAGTAAACAGTTACATAAAGAAAGATTTAATTAAAGCGCACAACGCGTTAGTAAATAGTGAATAGTAAATAATAAATACCAGATGGGTTAGTGGGTATTTATGTAACTGGTTGAATGTGCTACCTGGTTTTTATGGCTTTCCTGGTATAAGTATTCCCGTTCTCTGTGATTATTTCAACCAGGTACACTCCCGGGGAAATCGCTGAAGTTTCAATAACTGCCCTGCCTGTGGTATAATTGCTTTTCATTATTTCACCCCCGCTGACATCGAGTAGCCTCAGACTTTTTATCCTTCTTCCACTCGTTTCAATAATAATGCGGTCGTTGAATGGAACAGGGAAAACATTCACACCAGCCTGTACGGGCCCATCCTCCGTATTCACCAGTTCGCCGGTTGTAAATCTCGTTATCTCCGGATAGTCGATCACATTGCCATCCAGGTCCATCAACAGGTTTGGCTTGAGCCTTACATAATAGTACTGAGTCTCTTCAAGTACCGTGGAAGGGTATAAAGTCATTTGTGTGGCATCATCGTTGATTGATCCTGTGAACTCAACATTCTCGCCGTTTATATCATCCTTCTTAAAAAGAAAAAGATTGGGAATGTCTTCGTTTTCAATTTGTCCGCCAAGTGTTAGCTGCACGGGTTCATTGAAATCGATGATTACCTCTGTAGAAGGATCCACGCTGATTGCTCCGAACTCGGGTTCGAAGGTGACCATAGGGAGTTCGTCATTCCATATTCCGGTCAATTGCAATTGCCGCGCTATCCTTTCAGTGGTATTAATGTTTGACTGGTCATAATTCAAAGTAAGGATGTCGCTATAATCGCCTTGTGAAGGAGGGTGGAAACCTATAAAGATCTCAGCACTTTGACCTGAAGGTATGGGTACCGGGAGATCGGTCGTAAGGAAGAAGTCCCCCTCATGGCTGTGAATACTTGTGATCTTGATCAGGTTTTCTGCGTTGTTTGTAACCAGAATGGAGAGCACCTTAGGATCCGGCGATGTGGAATAGTTGCCGAAATGAAGCCTGTCGACTGTAGTAAATAGGGTTGTTTCCCAGGGCCTCCTGATAGAACGGTAGCTCGATACCAGGTCGGGCAGGAACAGTTCAAACGTTTTAGATCCATTCATCTTTACTTCGGTAATAGCCAGGGGATAATGGGTACCCCATCCAATCAGGCTAGTGTTGTCGTACTGCCGCCGGTGACTGCCGGTATGGGGCCCGAAAACACTGGGAGCATGCTGGTAATACCAAACACGGGTTGCCGTCATGTCCTGTTCGTCTATCTGATATTCTATAGCCTGCGAATACTGGGGAGTTCGGAGATTACCATTGTCGAAAATCGTTATATTGCCGTTCGGCAGAACCCGTACATCATGCTGGTGCGAAAAGCCAAGAGGATCATTCAGGATTGTGAACTGGTTGTTCTCTGCAAGCAGCCCGAAACGCCACATTACATCACCGGTGGTATAGTTGATCTTGGTTATTTCATCCAGGTGCCTGCTCGAGAGGAGTATGTTCCCATCAAGATCGAATTCAAAAGCATTGCCGTGAACGTAGTCAATATAGTTGGCTGTAAGGCTTATATCGGAGGTTGCGTCTGTGATCTCAAAATGATCCCAGCTTCTCCACTGGAAATATACGTTCTGTTCATTGTCGACCTCCTGGATAACAAGCCCCACTACCGTTGCATCAGGCTGACCGCCGGGCACAACCTGGCTCATATCCACTATTTGCGGATCGTACGACATGACGAGGTAACGGTCATCTTCGAGTTGAAGTATATCATGCATATCCAGGTCATAACCGTTGCCGCATGTTATGGAATCGAACACCTCATAATCACTGTCCATCAAAAAATACTTCTCGAGGGATGGGGCGTTCTGCGTATTCCTCGCATAAGCCAGGTTTCCATCGGGTAACTTATGCAGGTGGGAATAATTTCTTTCCATTCGCCTGTAAAAGACCGGGATGCCATATTTATCAAATATTGCCAGGTAATGGCTGTATTGAGTTGTCCTGGGATTTAGTGACATGAAGATGTAATCGCTGTTTTCTGTTTCCTGGTAGTGCTCGACAATAGGCACAGGAAAATCCTCGGGATAATCATTTGGATGATTGAAAAGCAATTTGCCCTGAGAGCTTGCATTTACAGGCTCATTCCTCTCATGGAATACCCGGTCTGTTTCCCTGAGCGGGGGTTTTTTACCGTTATTCCTGATATTGAATGAAAATCTTATGGCCTCAATATTGATACCGTCAATTGTTGATATGGAAGAGGGGACAATAACAGTCACCTTCTCCCCTATCCGGAAATCATTTTCGGGCCTGATAAAGAGTGTTTTTGCGTCCTCTGAAAGAAATATTTCATGGTCAATGTCATTGCCGGCGCTGCCAACAATGCTTATCCCTGCATCATCCAGAGATTCCGGCGAAAACGCCCTTCCTGTCTTTAGAAGGATGGTTTGCCCGGGATTAATAAATTCTGCCTTATCACGTGGAGAGGTATAGATGTATCCCACTTTCTGGGATAACCCGGAAACGCTCAAAGCAATGGCAGTTACAATCAATAGTGTATTCCTGAGTTTTTGCATGGTATAGAGATTACAGTGATCAGTATCAAACCACAAAATACAAAATAATTACCAGTAAATAATATAAAGGGCAGCAACAATTGCACATAGCAGGATGGCGCCGATATTGAACCTCATGCCTGTTCTGAACATCGATCTTTTCAGTTCAAGGCCTTTGGGGTCATCATGTCCTTTTCTTTCGATCAGGCTGATGACTACCAGGATGGCACAAAGGATAAGAAATACGATCCCCATCCTGTCGAGGAAAGGCAGTGAGGGAACGGCCACCTTGAATACAAATGAAAGCGGGATGGTCAGGATAGCTGCAATGAGGGCAGCATTTGGTGTTGATTTCTTCCAGAACAAACCAAAGAGGAAGATCGTTGTCACTCCCGGTGTCACAAACCCGGTAAATTCCTGGATGTACTGAAATGCCTGGTCGAGGTTGCCCAGCAGGGGGCGGGCTGTCAGGACTGCTATGGTAAGTGCGGCAAAGCTGGTGATCCTTCCAACCTTGACCATATTGGCTTCACTAACCCCCTTATTCAGGAATTTTTTATAAACGTCAATTGTAAAAATAGTGGAGATGGAGTTTATCATGGAAGCAAGTGAAGAGACAATTGCAGCGGCAAGTGCAGCAAAGGCAAGTCCTTTGATGCCGGCAGGCACAAGGGCGAGCAAGGCGGGGTAAGCCCTGTCGTTGTTGATCTGTGTTTCATTGCACAGTTCGCTGTACTCCGACATGGCACCGGTAATGCTGTAGCCCTCGATCGGAACCTGGCCTGCGGTCTCCTGCTGAACCATGGCATAGGCTACAATACCCGGGACGACAACGATCAAAGGGATTATGATCTTAAGGAATCCTGCAAAGATCACCCCTCGCTGCGCCTCACGTATGTTTTTAGCAGCAAGTCCGCGCTGGATAATATACTGGTTAAAGCCCCAGTAAGATAGATTTGCTATCCACATTCCACCTATCAGCACACTGATCCCGGGCAGGTCGATATAAGGGTCTTTCATTCCGCATTTACCGTCGGGGATTAACCTCTCGCCTTTGGTAAGGATCATGTCAAAATGACTTTTCGCTTCCGTTGTCAGGATCCTGAAACCGGAAATAGGCCCTTCCCCACCTGATAGCAGGTCAAGTGCTATATAGCTTGTTATAAGCCCACCGCCAACAAGGAAGACAACCTGGATAAGATCGGTCCATGCCACTGCCTTCAGGCCACCGTATATGGAATAAACTGCCGCGAAAACTGCAAGCCCGATGATCCCGTAAAGCAATGGGATACCCATAATGGTGTTCAATGCCAGTGCACCAAGATAAAGTATGGACGTAAGGTTGACAAAGACATACACGAGCAACCAGAATGATGCCATGGCTGTCCTTACTCTGCTGTCGTACCGCATTTCAAGGAACTGCGGCATGGTGAAGATCTTTTTCTTTATAAATACCGGCAGAAAGAACTTACCGACAATGATAAGGGTAATGGCCGCCATCCATTCATAGGAGGCAATGCCCAATCCTATGGCAAAACCCGAACCGGACATTCCGATAAACTGTTCGGCCGATATATTTGATGCAATCAATGAGGCCCCTATCGCCCACCAGGGAAGGGATTTGCTGGCCAGGAAATAATCCTGTGACGTCCTCTTCGTACCTTTCTTCTGCCTTGATACAAGCAAGCCAACCGTTATGATGATAATTCCGTACAGAACAAAGACCAGGTAATCCAGCGTGGCAAATTCGTTGTTGAGCATAGGAAATTTTTAGAGGCGAAAGATAGCAAAAAATCCACTCTGCATTTTACCCTCCTGACAGCTATTATTCATAAATTCGTCTCCTTGATAAACAACAGACTATGCGCAACCAATCAAAAATCATTATCAATACTGTATTTATTCTCTTTCTGGCAATTTCATGCATCTCTCCCACAACCGAAACAGAAAACAACAAAAGTGCCGGTAATATGGAAATCAGCAAAGAAAAGTATGGAACTTACAATGGAAGGCAGATATGGCTATACACCCTTAAAAACAAGAACGGTATGATAGCCAGGATTACAAACTACGGTGGCATACTGACCGAACTACACGTTCCCGACAGGAACGGCAATATCGAAGACGTTGTACTCGGTTTTGACAGTCTGCAAGGTTATCTTGGTGAGCATCCCTATTTCGGGGCCCTGATAGGCAGATACGGCAACAGGATCGCAAAAGGGGAGTTTTCGCTTGATGGCAAAACTTACTCCCTGGCCACTAACAACGGGAACAACCATCTTCATGGGGGGGAGAAAGGCTTTGACAAAGTTGTGTGGGACATCCTGGAAATAAGCGGCCAGGGGGAAACCGGGGTTATGCTAAAATATACCAGCGGTGACGGTGAAGAAGGCTATCCCGGTATTCTTTGGGTGAGCGTAACGTACATCCTAAACAATGAGAATGAACTGAAGATCGAATACAATGCGGAGAGCTCCGCACCAACCCCCGTCAACCTTACCCATCACAGCTACTTTAACCTCAAGGGTGCCGGCAATGGAGATATCCTTGATCACTGGCTGCAGATCAAAGCTGATAAATACGTAGTAGTGGACGAAGAACTGATACCGACCGGCGAGCTCAGGGATGTTGAAGGCACTCCATTCGATTTCCGTAACGGTAAAAAGATTGGTATTGGAATAGGCCAGGTGGAGGGCGGTTACGATCATACCTTCGTGCTGAACAAGCCGGGAAATCTCAGGTTGGTTGCTGAAGCAAAGGAAGCTGTTACCGGGAGGTCGATGAAGGTCTTTACAACAGAGCCCGGCCTGCAATTCTATTCCGGCAATTTCCTTGATGGTACCATTACCGGGAAATATGATTCGGTCTATAACAAACATTATGGCTTCTGCCTCGAAGCCCAGCACTTCCCTGATTCACCCAACAGGCCTGAATTCCCTGATACAATCCTGGAGCCGGGTGAAAAATACCATCAGCTTACTGTTTATCGCTTCAGTACAACAGAGGATAAGTGATGCTTGAAATAATTGTTGTGATCATAGCAGCTTTCGGGGCTTCAATGCTTACTTTTTTTTCGGGCTTTGGCCTCGGGACCTTACTCACCCCT
This sequence comes from uncultured Bacteroidales bacterium, assembly GCA_964644135.1. Classification (GTDB taxonomy): domain Bacteria; phylum Bacteroidota; class Bacteroidia; order Bacteroidales; family JAGOPY01; genus CAZMOK01. The sequence continues at coordinate 44,250 of CAZXWD010000002.1, forward strand.
GTTTTTATGCTGTTCTTCCCCATTGAGATCGCAATTGCGATGACTGCTTTTGTACATCTGCTGAACAATGTTTTCAAGTTCGGGCTGATAGGAGGCCATGTAAACTGGAAGGTCCTGCTGAAATTCGGAATACCGGCCATAGCCGGGGCTTTTGGAGGAGCATACCTATTACTGAAATTATCAGAATTGAACGATCCCCTGGTAACTTACGAGGCTGTGGGCAGGACTTTCCAGGTGATGCCCGTGAAGCTGGTAATTGCCATTTTGATGGTCCTTTTCGGGATTTTTGAACTGATCCCTGTATTGAAAAAAATACATTTCGGAAACCGGATGCTACTGGCAGGAGGCCTCCTCAGTGGTTTTTTTGGTGGTTTATCGGGCCACCAGGGAGCATTGCGCACAGCCTTCCTGGTAAGGCTGGGGCTCACCAAGGAGGCTTTCATCGCTACCGGGATAGCTATTGCCCTTGCAATTGACCTGACCCGGATCCCGATGTATTCATCAAAATTCTTTTCAGCATCTTTTTTTACTGAGAACCCCATCATAATCATAGCCACGGTTTCGGCTTTTGCCGGTGCCTTCATAGGCCGGAGACTTCTTAAAAAGATAACTTTCGACCTTATTCATACCATAGTGGGTATTGCTATCATTCTGCTGGCCCTGGCGCTGGGACTGGGGGTTATTTGAGGCAATCCCGGTAATTTTCCGGCCTGTTCCCCGTTTTTATTCCCAAAATGTATCACCACTCAGGATTTCTTCTGATAAATCTGTGATAGTTCAGCATTTTCGGCACGGGATTTGGAAACATTAACATATATAATAACGTAAGAAGCATAAGAACCATCAATCAGACCCCATGAGATATTTTGCAACACTGCTGGCACTCATCCTCACTCTGGCTTCAGGCGCCCAGGACAGCGGCAATTTTTACAAGCACATGGAAGGGCAGATAAGCTCAAACATCTACCTTGTTGCCGACCTGATCAAGATAGACGATAAGCTTGACGGTACCTTTTACTATTATTACGACCTTGCTGAAAACACTGAATCTGCCCAACCCAGGTATTTTGGCAAGACGATGCCTATCAACGGATCCATTGATAAACAGAATAACCTGGAATTCAAGGAATATGGGCTTAACGGAACCGGATCGATCTATGAAGGAAAACTTTCTGACGATGGCAGGATAGAAGGCACATGGCGTAATTCTGACGGATCGAAAAGGTTACCATTTGAGCTAACCGAAAGGTACCACCTGGGAAGTTTGCCATTCAATGTCTATTTTCTCAAAGAAACGACCGGGTTGTTTGATCATCTGAGCGAACCCAATGCCAGCCTGGAACTCATGCTGCTACTTCCCGGAACCTGTTCCGACAATGCCATTGCGGATTCGGTGAAAAAGCACATTCTGAGTAATTTCTTCAAAAAACCGGACGATTCTCTAAGCCCCTTGCAACAGCTTGAAAAAGAAAAAGAAATGTACTTCAGGCATTACAAGAAATCGAACGAGGACCTTTATGAAAATGGTGTTGCTTCCTTCTGGGAAAAAGAAAAAAGCGTAAAGATCCATTTCAATGAGGCCGACATACTCTCGATGGAGTTTTATGACTACGGATATACAGGAGGTGCACATGGATTGCCGATTTCCAGGTTTGAGGTGATCGACCTGAACACAGGTTCCCAATTTACGCTCGACGACCTTTTCAGGCCTGAATACAGGAACGACCTCCGTGATATCATAAATGCAGAGCTCAGGAAGATGCACCAGCTCGAAAGGCATACAAGCCTGAAAGAGGCAGGGTTTTTTGAGCATACGGTTGAACCAACCGGCAACTTCTACATAAATAAGGACGGCATAGGATTTTACTATAACCGGTACGAAATTGCACCTTTTACAATGGGCTCAACAGATATTTTCATTCCCTTTTCCAGGCTGCAGTTCCTGCTTTCGGCTGAATCACCCTTCGGCAATATCCAGGATATCAGGTAAGGTCTGGATACCTTGAATGATCCCTTATCCGGGGTCCTGAATACTTAACTGTTAACCCTAAATTAACTCAGGCAACAAGTTGTTACAAGTAAAGTTTATTAATTTAGCCGGTTCAAAATATGCCTGTTAACATCATACCGAATTAACTGAATGACAATATTTTACATCATACTGTCGGCCATAGGGGCAATCGGGGTCTTCCTTTTCGGGATGAAGATCATGAGCGAGGCCCTTCAGAAGGTTGCAGGTATCAGGCTTCGGAACATCCTTTCGGCAATCACTTCCAACAGGCTTAAAAGTATCCTGACCGGGCTGCTAACCACAGCATCCGTGCAATCATCGTCGGCCATTACAGTAATGCTGGTCAGTTTCGCAAGTGCAGGGCTTATCTCCGTATTTGAATCGGCAGGCGTGGTTATGGGTGCAAACATAGGTACGACCATCACGGCCTGGATAATCTCACTCCTGGGCTTTGGCAAGCACTTCAGCATCCAGATCTACCTTCTTCCCTTAATTGGCCTGTCATTACCGCTATTTTTTTCAAAAAGCAGCAACCTTCGTTCCTGGGGTGAATTCATCATAGGATTCAGCCTTTTGTTCTTCGGTCTTGGGTTCCTCAAAGAGGTCATTCCGCTTGTGCCTGAAGAATCGGGACTTATAAGGAATTTAACTTCTTATTATTCAGGTAACGGGTTTGTATCCCTGATAGTTTTTTTCGTTCTGGGATTGCTTCTTACCATTATCTTTCAATCGTCATCAGCAACCATGGCCCTCACGTTTGTTCTTGCAATTGAAGGCTGGGTACCTTTCTCACTGGCGGCTGCAATGGTACTGGGTGAAAACCTCGGCACCACCTTTACTGCACTTATCGCTTCCACTATTGCAAATAAGGATGGAAGGCGTGTAGCTGTTATCCACCTGATGTTCAACCTCGCAGGAATTATTTGGGGACTTATCCTGCTGAAGCCCATTCTCAATCTCATCGATATTTTCATGACCGGTATTTCAATGGCTTCGCCTAATACCGACCCCGGTAACATACCAGTTGCCCTTTCCATATTCCATACCGGTTTCAATATTCTGAACATGATCATCCTTGTAGGTTTTATTCCTAAACTGGTAGACCTCACCGCAAAAGTCTTTCCCACCGGGCAGGAAACAGATGAGAAATACCGTTTAAGGTATATCGACACACGCTTTCTTTCAACTTCTGAAATCTCTATAGTCCAGGCCCGGAAAGAGATAGCAGTGATGGGAAAGAGGACACTGGAAATGTTCGACATGATCCCTGTTTTGCTTATCGAGAAGAGGCAGAAAGATTATAAAATGCTGATGGAAAGAATAGAAAAATACGAAAGCATTATTGATAATATGGAGGTGGAGATAGCAATGTACCTTACAAAAGCTTCGGAGGGAAAGCTCAGCGATCAGAGCTCTGCCTATATAAAAAGCATGATGAGAATTATCGACGACCTGGAAAGCATTGGCGATGTAAGCTATAAGCTGTCCAGGCTGATCGATTCGAAAAACCAGAAAAACCTTTATTTCATACAGGAGCTTCGCGACAATTGCAACGCCCTGTTCAAGCTTACCAGGGCATCGCTCGAAAATATGATCGTGCAGCTTTCAAGGCATTACACAGAAAGCGATATGGCAGAGATAAGCGAAATTGACAATGCCATTCACCAGTTACGCGAAAAACTCAGGCAGGAGCATGTTTCGAGCATAAAGAAGGAAAAATATTCGTATCAGACGGGGATCATTTACAACGATATTGTAAGATTAACCGAAAGGGTTGGGGATTACGCCTTCAGGGTAAGTGAATCGGTTAATGAGGTAAAAGAAAGCAAGAATTAACAATTCCTTAATCTGATGGTTTAACCTACTCACTATTTTTGCCAACATATAAACCAGCACGGTGAATGGAAACATTTTACCTTCTCATCGTAATAGTTCTCTTCGTCCTTGCTATCTCTGATTTGATCGTCGGGGTTAGCAACGACGCGGTTAATTTCCTGAATTCAGCTATTGGTTCAAAGGCTGCCCGGGTCTATATCATTATGATCATTGCCAGCATCGGTGTGGTCATAGGAGCTACATTTTCCAGTGGCTTGATGGAGGTAGCCCGAAAAGGGATCTTCCATCCCGATATGTTTCCATTTTCTGACATCATGCTGATATTCCTGGCAGTTATGCTCACCGACATCATACTCCTTGATTTTTTCAATACCATTGGCCTGCCGACCTCCACAACCGTCTCTATCGTTTTTGAACTGCTCGGATCAGCGGTTGCGATCTCAATATTCAAAATTACGGAAAGCCACCATACTTTGCTTGATATCGGCCAGTATATAAATACTGATAAGGCTCTTGCTATTATCCTGGGAATCTTGCTGTCAGTATTTATTGCTTTTTTTGTAGGAGCTATTATTCAATACATTACCCGGCTAATTTTTACTTTCAATTACAAAAAGAATCTTAAGTACTTTGGGTCTTTGTGGGGCGGTTTGGCTATTTCTGCCATCACCTACTTCATGCTGATCAAAGGTGCAAAAGGAGCTTCATTCATCCCCGAAAGCACCGCTTACTGGATCAATACGCACAAAGGCATTATCGTCTTATACAGCTTTATCGGCTGGGTTGTGATCCTCCAACTGGGCCAGTGGCTGTTCAAGCTCAATATACCAAGGATGATTGTTCTGGTAGGTACTTTTGCCCTTGCAATGGCCTTTGCTGGTAACGACCTTGTAAACTTTATCGGTGTGCCTCTTGCCGGTCTTTCTTCATATCAGGAATATCTGAAGGAGGGTACGGATACCTTTATGATGAGTGCACTGAAAGAACCAGTAAGAACCAATACTTTCTTACTACTTCTGGCAGGGGTGATAATGATACTTACGCTCTGGTTCTCTAAAAAAGCCAGGAAAGTTGTTAACACTGAAGTCAATCTAGGACGACAGGGAGAAGGCCATGAAAGGTTCAACTCAACAGCTCTTTCCCGGGCAGTCGTGCGTGTATCTCTCAGCGTCGCAAAGTCTGTTGAGAAAGCTGTTCCTAACTCCGTTATCAACCGGCTCGAAAAACGATTTGAAAACTACGAGGAAACAGCTGTTCTTCTGAAAGAGGATAAGCCAGCCTTCGACTTAATCAGGGCTTCTATAAATCTTGTTGTAGCAAGCATATTGATAGCTATTGGAACTTCCTTAAAACTACCTCTTTCTACAACATTTGTAACTTTTATGGTAGCCATGGGAACTTCACTGTCAGACAGGGCCTGGGGGCGTGAAAGTGCTGTTTACCGGGTCACAGGGGTATTCACTGTAATAGGTGGGTGGTTCAGTACAGCCATTATAGCCTTTCTTATTGCAGGGACTTTTGCAACAATATTATACCTGGGGGGTATCATTTCGGTGGTTATTCTGGTAGCAGTGGCCGTATTTTTTGTCATCAGAACCCAGATCTTCTTCCAGAAAAGTGAAAAACAGAAGAAAGAAAAAACCGCTATTGAAGCACATGACCTTGAAATGAATCGACAGAAAATGCTTCAAAGAACTTATGAGAACGTTGCGAATATCATCCAATTAATACCCAAAGCTTTCAATGAAACCGTGGAAGCCCTTTACAATGAAGACAGAACAAGAGCCAAGGACAACTTGAAGTCGGTTAAACAGATAGATAAGCGTACGCAATATTTGAAAGATGATGTGCATTATACCATTAAACTTCTAAAGGAAGACATCAATAATACCGGTCATTACTATGTTATGATGCTTGATCATCTGCGAGAACTTTCAGTTTGTCTGAGATTCATTGCAGAACCAGCATTCAATCACCTCAATAATAACCATAAAGGGATCACAAAATCACAATACAGTGATCTTCAAAAATTCTCAGAGCATATAAAAAGTTACTACTCAAGGCTGGCTGACAGTTTCGCCAATGAAGACATTAACAAAATACTGGCAATTAAAAAAGAGAATAAAGATCTGCTTATCCTCAACGAAAAACTCAGACGGGCCCAGATCGACCGTATCAGTAAACATGAGGTAAACACAAAGAACAGTATGCTTTACCTTAACATTCTTGCAGAAGCTAAGAACCTCATTCTTTACACAAACAACCTGATCAATATTCAGCAGGAATTTATTACGTTTGAAAAATAGTTCCTTACATCAACCTTATGGGAAAATTAACGATCATATCCGGCGGGCAGGCCGGAGTGGACCGGGCGGCGCTGGATGTTGCTTTAAGGCTTGGCATTCCGTGTGCAGGATGGTGTCAGGAAGGAAGGCTTGCCGAAGACGGGACCATAGATGAAAAATATCCCCTGAAGGAGACAGGCTCTGAAGATCCCAATTTACGGACCCGCATGAATGTTGATGGATCTGACGGCACAATAGTGATACATCCCGGCCAGATCGACGCGGGGACAGCCTTTACAATTACTTCGTGCGTGACATCCGGTAAGCCTTTGCTTGAGGTCGACCTTTCGGAAAGATACAACATAGGTCATATCCTCAACTGGCTGAAAGAGAAAAAACTTGAGAAGATCAATGTGGCAGGCCCCAGGGAGAGTTATTTTCCGGGCATTTATGATGCGTCGGTAAAATTGCTTGAGCCTTTGCTCCGGGACCTTTTAAAAAAAGAGTAGCCTGTCGCATCAAATCCTGATCTTTACCATTCTGACCTTGCCATTGAAATCTTTTCTCAATTCATACTCCCTGTACCCGAGATCCTTCAGCCAGCTTTCAAATTCAGCGGAAAGGTGCTCATTTATCTCCACGTAAAGCGCTCCGCCCCATTCGAGCTGGATCTGCGACAGGTTCAGGATTGCCCGGTAGTACCTGAAAGGTTCGGAATCAGGAACGAAAAGGGCCCCGGGGGGCTCAAAATCCGTAACATTTTTCCTCATCCGGCTTTTTTCCGATTCCCTGACGTAGGGTGGATTGCTGATGATTATGTCATACCTGTCAGGAGAACGGTAAAGATCTTCATCGAAAATGTCTGCCCTGAAAAATTCGACATCTACCTTGTTCTGTAGTGCATTTATTCCGGCAATCTCAAGAGCTGCCTGTGATATATCGAGACCCCTGACTTCAGAACCGGGGAGATGTTTTGCAAGGGCTATGGCAATGCAACCCGAGCCCGTCCCGATATCCAGGATACTCAATCCTTTTGAGTCTTTATGTTCCTTTATTATCCATTCAACGAGCTCCTCAGTTTCGGGCCTTGGGATCAGGACACTGTTGTTAACCTTTATATCCAGCCCGAAAAAATGGGCTTTACCTGTTATATGTTGTACCGGGTGCCCTTTTCTCAACAGGTCGGCAGCATGTTCAAGCCTTTTTATCACCGATTCGGACAGCCTTGGCTCATATTCTGAGAGCAGGCTGGTTTTTTTGCGTGAGGTATATTCTTCGGTCAACAACCAGAAAAGATTATCCGACTCTTCACCGTACATAGTCCCTTCCAGGCTTTCTTTAAAAGCTTTTCTCACATCGGACAGCAGGTTGGTACTTCTCATCATCAGTATAAAATTATCAAAAAATAGTACTTTTGGGCGAGACTGTCAAACTATTAAACCAACCGGTATATGAAAGGAGATGTCCTTATAATTTCCGACGATCATCGAAAAGCTGCCAGGCAGGCATATAACCTCCTTAAAGACAAGCTTTCCGGGTCAGGGAAAAAAAATTCGATCACTGTAGCCGGGGAATCCGGTGCCGGTAAATCAGAAATTGCTGCCTCGCTGGCAGAAGAGATGGAAAAAGACGGTTTCAGGACTTATATATTCCAGCAGGATGATTATTTTGTCTTTCCTCCGAAAACAAATGCTGTGGAAAGAAGAAAAGACATAAAGCATGTGGGTACGGGTGAAGTGAAGCTCGGCCTGCTCGACGAGCATCTTTCAAAAGCCAGGGATGGAAAAGAAAAAATAGAAAAGCCGCTGGTGATCTTTGATGAGGACAAGATCACATCGGAAACAATCGACCCGGCTGAATACGATGTATTCCTTGCGGAGGGCACCTATACAACGCTTCTTGACCATGCCGATTTCCGGGTGTTCATCGACAGGGATATTTTTGACACCAGGGCATCACGACTAAAAAGGAACCGGGAAAAGCAGGACGATTTCCTTGAACAAATACTCGAAATAGAACATAACATAATTTCAAACCATAAAGAACTTGCCGACATAATCATCACTAAGGATTACGAAGCAATCAACAACGAATGATGGGCAAAGAATACAAAAGGATAGCCATGCTGAGCACCCATGGGTACTTCGACCCTATACCCAGGCTGGGCCGCACCGATACCGGGGGCCAGGTGGTGTATGTTCTTGAGCTGGCAAAAGCACTGGGAAAGACAGGGATACCTGTTGATATCTATACCCGCTGGTTCGACCGGGACCAGAAGCAGGTGGATCCGGTACCGGGGCACCCTGAAGTAAGGGTGATCAGGATACCTGCAGGGCCCTGGGAGTTCATTCCAAAAGAATTCCTTTATGATCATCTGCCTGAGCTCGCAGCAAATATGATCAGGTTCATCAAAGATGAAGGGCTTGATTATGACCTTTTTCACGGCCATTACGTGGATGCGGGCATTGTTGCACTTGATGTTGCAAAAACTTTTGACAAACCCTGCTACTTCACTGCCCATTCACTTGGTGCGTGGAAACAGGAACAGATGGGTGGCGATCCTGAGGAGATGGAAGAGAAGTTCAACTTCAGGCACAGAATTGCAGAGGAGCTGAGGATTTTCAGGTCGGTGAACGGCCAGTCGCTGACATCAAAAGTGCAGCATGAAAAACTGACCGAACTTTACGATTATGACGCCCCCAATATTGATATAATACCCCCGGGGGTAGACATTCATAAATACAAGCCCCCTGCTGCCGGCAGCAAGCCGAACCCGGACCTGCCACAGGATTACATTTACACCATAAGCAGGCTCGATACCAACAAGGGCCACGATCTGCTGCTCGATGCTTTCGATATTGTGGCAAAGGAAATTCCGGGAATCAACCTCGTGATCGGGGGCGGTTCACCGGATCCCAAGCCAAGGGAATTACGCTTACTTGAAAAGATCAACAGCATCATATTAGCAAAGGGCCTGAAAGAGAGAGTCGAACTGATAGGCTATGTGCCCGATGAGGATATGATACCGAACTACCAGTTTGCGCGGTTCTTTGTCCTGCCCTCGCTATTCGAACCTTTCGGCATGACCACACAGGAGGCAATGGCCTGCGGGAGGCCTGTGATCGCATCCAAACTGGGTGGTATACGGAATGTACTGGATCACGGTAAAACAGGTTTGCTGGTCGACCCATCCGACAGGGAAGAATTTGCTGAAGCCATGATAAAGCTGCTTTCCGATAAGGAAAAAGCTAATGTAATTGGAAAAAATGCCCACAAGCTCATACTTGATGAATTCAGTTGGGAGGCAATAGCCGAACGCCACCTCGCATTCTACGCAAAATATTCCTGATCACTATCTAACACTTTTTACAGGTTGATATGATCTTCATCATTCTTACGGTGCTCCAGAGCACACTTATTTTCGTCACATTCAGATTATTCAATAATTTCAGGATAGATAACTGGCAGGCTATCACTATCAACTATGTGGTTGCCACATTGTTCGGGTTCCTGATTTATCCCGAACCGGTAAACACTTCAGAAATACTGGATAAACCCTGGTTGTTAAGCTCAGTACTGTTGGGGATCTTTTTTATAAGCACCTTTTTTGTGTTTGCCCTTTCATCCCAGAAGGTAGGGGTCGCCCTGACATCAGTTGCAAGTAAAATGTCAGTGGTCATTCCCGTCACCTTCGGCGTGATACTATATGGTGAGAGCATGGACCTGTTGAAAATAACAGGGATCACAGCAGCGCTTGTCGCTTTCTATCTAACTTTCAAAAAGAAAGAAAAACAAAAGGTGCACGCCGTTTACCTGCTTTATCCCCTGTTAATGTTCCTTGGAAACGGAACCAATGATACCATAATGAAATACGCCGAGCACTATCTTGTAAGGGGCGATCTCATACTTTTTCTCACCATGATCTTCCTTTTCAGCCTTGTAATAGGGATAGTGATATTCATTGTAAGGCTGATCATGGGTTTATCTGTAATCAGGTTAAAGAATATTCTTGCCGGAGTTTTGCTCGGATTGCTTAACTTTGGTTCTACGTACTACATTTTGAGGGCCATGGGAGTATATGAAAGCTCGGTTGTATTCCCTCTTGTGAACACCTCCATTGTAATGCTTTCGGCGCTCACCGGTTTCTTTGTATTCAGGGAAAAGCTCTCGACGGTCAACTGGGCGGGCATACTGCTCTCCATTGTTGCAATATTGATCATCGCCAATACCTGATCATGGAACCAGATCAATACAAGACCATCAGAAGTCCATCGGAAGGATTGTACAAAGAGAAGGGAAGCAAATTCCTTGCTGTTGCCATCCCTGTTTCCGATGTCGACAGTGCAATGGAAGAGATAGAAAAGATCAGGAAGCAATATCATGATGCAAGGCACCACTGTTACGCCTACCGGCTGGGTCCGGAAGGCGAGGAGTTCAGGTACAACGACGACGGGGAGCCATCGGGTACAGCCGGAAGGCCTATCCACGGGCAACTTCTCTCTACGGATGTGACCGACTGCCTGGTGGTGGTCACAAGGTACTTCGGCGGCACCAAGCTGGGAACAAGCGGCCTGATCAATGCCTATAAAACCGCCGCACGAAATGCAATCGAATCGGCAGGTTTCAGGATCATGACGCTAATGGACAGTATCGAGATCAGGTTCCCGTACGAAATGATGAACGATGTCCTCAGGATCATTAAAGATGAAGGTGCAAAAATCAGGGAACAAGAGTTTGCCGAGGGATGTTATATCAGGGTCGGAGTTAGAAAAAGAGACAGGGAAAAAGTTTATTCAAGGTTATCAAAAATTCATCTGATTGATATTGAGCAGTCTATAACAGGTGAAGATAACAGGGGCAAAGAAAACCCTTATTTATAACTATTATAAGTGTTTTTTTCTTGACCAACTAGTATGATTTTTGTATTTTTTTTCGCCGAAACCTAAAAACCCAAGGTCAAGGTAATCAAACCCTTAGGAAAAAGCTTTTAATACCTGCTTCAACCTCTTAGATAAGCTAAAAATTATGTAAAGTCAAGCAAAATTGATGTTTTTTTTTCACTTTTTTTATGACATCTTTGTGAAATCAATTATTCCTCCACCGCCAGGTTTAAAGGCTAATGGTAACCACCAAGTTTTACAGGAGGAGCTTGGCTGATTGTTTCTTTCAACATCCAAAAACAACTGTGAATAAAGCATGAAAAGGAACGCGCAGGAAGTATGGGAAAATTGTCTTAAAATTATCAAGGACAATATACATTATCAAAGCTATAAAACGTGGTTTGTCCCGATAAAACCCCTTAAGCTTGACAATAATGTACTTACCATACAGGTGCCCAGCCAGTTCTTTTATGAGTGGCTGGAAGAGCACTACATTGGGTTACTGAAAAAAACCATAAAAAAGGAGCTGGGTTCTGAAGGCCGTCTGGAATACAGCATCATAATGGAAAACAGTTATAATAATCCTAAACCCTATTCCATTAAGATGCCCACGGCATCAGCCGATACCAACAACCCTGCTGTTTCAATGCCTATCGACCTTAACAAGGGCATTGCCAAAGAAATACCTAATCCTTTCGTTATTCCCGGGCTGAAAAAGATCAAGGTAAACTCGCAACTGGTAGAGTCTTATTCTTTCGAAAACTTTGTGGAGGGCGATTGCAACCGCCTGGCCCGATCGGCCGGTTTCGCCGTATCAGAGAACCCCGGCAAAACCGCATTCAACCCTCTTTTTATATACAGCAATGTAGGGCTCGGTAAAACACACCTTGCCCACGCGATAGGCCTGCAGGTAAAAGACAATTATCCTGACAAGACTGTTCTTTATGTATCTACCGAACAGTTCATAGCCCAGTATATCGAATCTGTCAGGAACAACAACCAGAACGATTTCGTACACTTTTACCAGATGATCGACGTGCTTATTGTTGACGACATACAGTTCCTTTCCGGCAAAGAAAAGACACAGGATGTCTTCTTCCATATATTCAACCAGCTCCATCAAACAAGCAAGCAGATAATACTTACATCTGATAAGGCCCCGGTTGAAATGAAGGGCATAGAACCACGCCTGTTGTCGAGATTCAAATGGGGGCTGGCAGCCGACTTGCAACCACCCGACCTTGAAACAAGGATCGCTATCCTGCAGAAGCGCCTGTATAACGACGGCATCGAAATAGATGCTGATGTAACCGAATATATTGCTTACAGTATCAACACAAATGTCAGGGAGCTGGAGGGTGCACTGATATCGATTCTTGCCCAGTCTTCGCTGAACAAAAAAGCAATAACCCTCGACCTTGCCAAGCAGATGGTCGACAAGTTCGTAAAGAGCACCTCCAGGGAGATCTCGATCGATTACATCCAGAAGGTAGTTTGCGATTATTTCGACCTTCCGCTCGAGGCGATCAACTCGAAAACCAGGAAACGGGAAATAGTCCAGGCCAGGCAACTTGCCATGTATTTCGCCAAAAAACACACCAAATCATCACTGGCAACCATAGGCCTGCACTGCGGCAATAAAGACCACGCCACTGTACTGCACGCCTGCCGCACTGTCAACAACCTCATTGATACCGACAAGCAATTCAGGATCTATGTTGAGGAGCTCGACAAAAAGATCAAGATGTGATCGTTGATCAGTGACCTTGAAAAGCCTCAGCACCTTTATCATCCGCTAAGTGATCATTATTAAGGAATACCTTATTTTTGTTGAAAAAGTAACTCTAACTCACTATGAAGATATTGTTTGTATGTCTGGGCAATATATGTCGATCACCCCTTGCCAGGGGGATCATGCACCATAAGATCAGCAGCAAGGGACTTAATGCGGAAGTTGACTCCGCAGGCTTTGAAGATTACCATATTGGTGAACCGGCCGATCCCCGTTCAGCGGAAATAGCCATGAAAAACGGGGTGTCGCTCGACGGGCACAGTGCAAGGCAGTTCGATGTTGAAGACTTTGATAAATTCGACCGTATTTATGTTATGGACGAAAAGAACTACAAGGATGTTATAGATCTTGCCCGGAACCAACACGACCTTAACAAAGTTGATTATATCATGAATGTTGTAACACCCGGTACCGATGCCCCGGTCCCCGATCCTTATTACGGAGGGGAAGAGGGTTTCAGCAATGTCTACCGGATGCTCGACACCGCTTGTGAAAAGATAGCTCAGGACATAGAAAACAAGAAGAAACCACAGTGACACCCGGCCTGGAAGAAATACGCAAAGCTGCCCGGAGAATTGCTCCTTACATCCATCACACACCGGTAATTACCAATGCCAGCATCAACAGGCAAATGGGTTGTGAAATTTTTTTCAAATGTGAGAACTTTCAGAAGGCAGGTGCCTTCAAGAGCCGTGGGGCATGCAATGCGGTATTTTCACTCACTGATGAAGAAGTTGAGAGGGGCGTTGCCACGCATTCATCCGGCAATCACGCACAGGCTTTGGCCAGGGCTGCCTCACTCAGGGATTGTCCCGCATACATAGTTATGCCATCCACATCCTCAAAGGTGAAGGTTAATGCTGTTAAAGAATATGGGGGAAGGATAACTTTCTGTGAGCCTAACCTGGCGTCACGGGAGTCGACACTCGAAGAGGTCATCAAAGAAACTGGTGCAACTGAAATACATCCCTACAATGATCATAGGATCATTGCGGCACAGGCAACGGCAGCGCTTGAATTAATGGAGGAGATAGATGGGTTTGATATTATAATGGCTCCTGTCGGCGGAGGGGGCCTTCTGAGCGGCACCCTGCTCACTGTGAAAAACCTGGCCCCTTATGTTAAAGTCATAGCCGGGGAACCTGAAGGGGCAAGCGATGCCTTCAGGTCGTTCCGGTCGGGAAAGTTCATCCCTTCCGAAAACCCGGATACAATAGCTGACGGACTGCTTACCTCACTCGGGACGCTTACCTTTCCCATCATCATGGATAGTGTGGATGACATCCTTCTTGCCGATGATGAAACCATTAAATGTGCCATGCGGATGAT
>CAZXWD010000002.1:58482-62265 GCA_964644135.1 uncultured Bacteroidales bacterium
TATATCGAGATCATTTCCGGTATTCAATATTTCATAACTGAAAATGTCAGGACAGCCAGGCGTTACCTGAAGAAAACCGTGCCGGGCATAATAATCGACGACCTGGAGTTCCGGATACTTAACAAGAAAACGCCACCTGAAGATATACCGGGCTTGCTGGATCCCCTGTTGAAAGGCAGGGATGCCGGACTTATCTCGGAAGCGGGCCTCCCATGCATTGCTGATCCCGGAAGCCTCCTGGTAGCAGCAGCTCATAAAAACAGGATCAGGGTCCACCCTATTCCGGGCCCCTCTTCGATCTTTTTGGCACTTGAGTCATCCGGGTTCAACGGGCAGCAATTTTCCTTTCACGGTTATCTTCCAATAGATAAAAAGGAGCTCAGGTCAAAAATAAGAGAACTGGAGTCAGCAGCCCGCTCAACGGGATATACGCAGATCTTCATGGAAACCCCTTACAGGAACAATAAACTTGTGGAAGAAGTCCTCAGCACCTGCCATAACGAGACACTCCTGAGCATTGCTGCAGAACTGACTCTGAGCGGGGAATTTATAAAGACCCTCAGTATTGATGAGTGGAAAAAAGAAAAACCGGACCTTCACAAAAGGCCGGCAGTTTTTCTTCTTTCAGTGTAATTAAGAAATTATGGATCAGTGCTCGTGGCCACCCGGTCCGTGAGCATGCCCGTGTTCAAGTTCTTCCTTCGTGGCATCCCTCACATCAATGACCTTACCTGTGAAATAAAGGTCCATACCGGCAAGCGGATGATTGAAATCCATGACAACGGAGTCATCCTTGACTTCGGCAACTATGCCATTAAGGGCATTGCCTTCCTGGTCTTCCATAGGGATCATCTCTCCCACTTTCAGAAGATCCTCGTCAACTTTTCCGTCTATCTCAAATACTTTTTTATCAAGTTCAAGAACCCTGTCCTGAGAAGGCAACCCGTAGGCATCATCTTTCGTAAGCACAAAGTCAAATTCTTCACCTTTTTTCAATCCTTCAATATTCGACAAGAATGCCGGGAGCAATCCTCCCTGTCCGATGAGATATACGAAAGGGCGTTCTTCTGTTACCTCCTGGATTACCGGTCCGTCTTCATTCGCTTCTTTTAAGGTATAGGTCAGGGAAACCACCTTGTTTTCACCAATTGTCATAATAATAAATGTTGATTATCAAGTAATTTCAAGCAAATATACAATTTGTTAGGCAGACTTACTGTTATATTGAGGTTAAATCTCTATTTTTGAGCCCTATTCGTACTGTGAAACCTTGGACCAGGTACTGCAAATAAATGATCTTTCTAAAAGCTTTGGCCGTATCAAAGCTGTTGACGGGATATCCCTCGTCATCAACAAGGGTGAGATCTATGGCATCCTGGGCCCCAACGGAAGCGGCAAGACCACCACTCTGGGAATGCTCCTTGATGTAATAAAGCCTGACAAAGGCTCTTTTACATGGTTTGGGAAACCGCCCTCAAAGGAAGCCAGGATGAGAATAGGTTCGATCCTCGAAGTGCCCCTGTTCTATCCTTACCTTTCGGGCGAGAAAAACCTCCAGATCATAGCAAAGATCAAGAAACAGAATTATGACAAGATCTATGAGGTTCTCGAAATGGTAGGGTTGACCGAAAGAAAGCACAGCAGGTTCAGGACTTATTCACTTGGAATGAAGCAAAGGCTGGCTATTGCGGCATCACTGCTTGGGGACCCTGAGGCACTGATCCTTGATGAACCCACAAACGGTCTCGACCCGAAAGGCATTGCCGAGATCAGGGACCTCATTATCAGGATTGGAAAAAGTGGCATTACGATCATCCTTGCAAGTCACATCCTTGATGAGGTCCAGAAGATCTGTTCCCATGTTGCCGTTCTTAATAAAGGCAAGATCCTTTATTCCGGAGGGGTCAAAGAGGTACTCAGCGACTCAAGCTGGGTTGAAGTGGCAGGAAAGAAAATGCAAGGTCTGAAATTAGGGCTTGAAAACTGTGCGTTTGTGGCTTCTGTCCAGGAAGAGGACGACAAATACCTCGTGCAGCTTGAAGAGGGTAAGAACCCGGGCGACCTGAACGAATGGCTTGTATCGAAAAAAATATTTGTTGATCATCTCAGTGTGAGGAGGAAAACACTTGAGAACTACTTCCTTGAATTATTGAAAGGATCATGATGAGGCTTCTGAAAATAGAACTGATGAAGATCGGAAAGTACAGGGCTTTCTGGGCCATGACCATTCTGTACTTAGTGGCTGTTTCTTTCATCTTCTTTGGGTTCCCCAGCCTTATCGATTACATAGCCATGCAATCGGAATCAACCCAGGTAAAATTGCTGAAGAACTTTATCTATAATTTTCCAGATGTATGGCAGAACCTGGCCTGGATAGCCAGCCTGAGGTTTTTCATCAAAATTTTCCTGGGCTTTATTATCATCATATTGATAACAAATGAATTCAATAATGGAACAGTAAGGAGTAACATTATCAACGGGATGAGCAGGCTCGATTTCCTCAGCTCGAAAGTGAGTTTCATATTTCTTTTCTCCCTGCTGGCAACCCTTTTCATCTTTATTTCAGGACTGATACTTGGACTGATCTTCTCAAGCAATGCAACTTTCGGTGCAATAACCAGGAAACTGTATTACCTGGGCGGGTATTTTGTAGAAACCTTCACCTACCTCTCCTTTGCCCTGTTCCTTGCTATGCTGATCAGGAAAACAGGCTTTGCCATTGCGGTGCTGTTCGTATATCCTATCATTGAAATAATTATACAGCAAAAGGTCAATGAGCAGGTTGCAAATTTCCTCCCGGTCAATGCCATGAACAGGATACTTCTGACGCCCAACACTTCACTCATCCAGTACACTTCGCCCGATTCAGAGATCAGGCTTCAAACCCAGATAGAAACAAGTGATGTACTGGTTTCCATTGCTTATGCGGTGCTGTTCATCCTAATTACATATCTTATAATCAGAAAAAGGGACCTCTGAGTTCACCTTTTGACGGGCTGCGTTCACAGTGTGCTGGATCAAGGGTTTCATTTTCCTTATCTTTATACGAAAAGAACAAAAAAATTTGAAACCGTTAAAGATCGTATCCTGCACCTTGCTGTTAATAATCCTGGCATCCTGCCAGCGGAAGACCTATGAATATGTATATCCAGCGTTGAACGATGGCAGGTACGACAGTGAATTCCCCTACCGGAACTGCTCAGAGCAACTCAGTGAAATTGCAAAATCGGTTATTAAGATCGTTTCGCTTACCGGTTACACCACTTATCACTTTCATGCAGAAGACCAATACGGTAAGAACGCGCTTTCGGGAATGGCCGAAGACAGCCTGCTGAGGAGATCAACACATACAACCAACAAGTTCGATGCAACCAATGGTTCGGCAACGATCATTCATTATGATAATGGATCGATAGTCCTGATGACCTGCGCCCACGTGATCCATTCCCCTGATACGCTTTACACTTTCTATGACGATCTGGACCCTGAAACACCGGATTACCTGGCAGGAGTATCGGTAAAGAACCAACACAGGCTATTCTTTACCGGTTATGAACACGGAGAAAACCTTGATGTCCTGGCCATGGACAGGGATGCGGACCTGGCGCTGATAGGCAAAAGCTCCGCTTCAGAGCCCGAAAACCTGAAAGCAGTCAGTTATCCCCTTGGCTCGTCAGATGACCTGGAATGGGGCAGTTTTGTATATATAATGGGCTATCCCCTGGGCTACCAGATGATCACAAGGGGTATAGTGAGCAAGCCCGCAAGGAAAAAAAGCAAATA
>CAZXWD010000003.1:0-7847 GCA_964644135.1 uncultured Bacteroidales bacterium
GCATTTTCCTCAATAATGCTTTCATCATAGATCTTTCTCGACAATAAATAATAGTCAATAGCCTTACGGGTATCGCCAAGCTCGTGATAGGCGTCGCCTGCTATTGCAATGCCGACTGCCCTCTCGATGTTTGAGATCTCAACAATGTCATTAATCTTGAGGAACTTTTCAATCCATTGTAATCCTTCCCGGGGATTATCAAACATATTTGTCACTGTTCCGCCAACTCCAATATAGATCTTCGCCATCTCATTCAGGTTGTTGGTCCTTTCATAATATCCAAGCCCTTTAAGCACGTAATCATAAAAGCCCACCGGGTCTTTTTTCCCGAAAAGATAATTAGTGGCGATAGAAACATTGGTCATGGCTATCATGCTGCTGTCGCTGATTTCCTCGAAATATTCCAGTGCTTTATAGAACTGCTCCGTGGCTTTTGCCGACTCTCCGTGGAAAAAATATTGCCGTGCATAGGCGTAATGAGCTTTCCCCAACCCTCTTAGGTAGCCAATCTGGTCTGATAGCTTAATGGATTCTTCGACAAGTGTCTGGCTGCGTTCTCTCTTCAGCCAGGCATACATCAATGAAAGTTCATTCATGATATCGACCTTGCTTTTTCCTTCCGCCGAGAGAAGCGCGTTTTCAAGGCTGTCGGCTTTGTGCTGGTCTATCTGGTAGTATTTTTGAGCGCTGGCAGAATCTGACAGCAAAATCAAAAAGTACAGAATAAAAACTTTGTAGAAGAAACCGTTGGCTGTTATCTTTCCCAAGGCAGGAAATTTTTATCCAATTTAATCAATTTCGAAGATATAAAGCCTTGTGTGCTTTTATAAAATAATTGTGTCATCGCTGGAAAAAAGTGTATCAGCGTAGCTGGACAATCAATTAACGAATGCCGGATGGTTCTTTTATCAGCAAATTTTGTGGTTATGCCTGAATAATATGGATATGTTTAAAAAGCGCTTTATTGCTTTTTTATGATCCGTTGGGTGTTTTTTCCCTTGTCAGTGCTGACCTCAATCAGGTAGACCCCGTCAGGATAGTCCAAAAGGTCAAGATTGTATGTTCTAGTCCCTGTAACTGTCGCCTGGAATGTCTCCTTACCCATGTCATTAATCACCCTGATTGACAAATCATCCGTGTAATCTTCCATACTGATGGTAACCTGGCCCGCAGTGGGGTTTGGGAACAATTTATACATTGGGTAGCCCGGCGGATTCCCTTCATCAACTGATGAAGGAGGTTCGAAGCCTGAGATCCTAATAACCTTATCCCCTCCACCAAATGTTGAAAACAGAAAATCGCCTGTCACCGGATCGATCAGCGCTCCCTCGGCCCCTGTGAGGCCAACAACCATATCCCTGGCCGTATTGATCAAGGGCAGTCCGTTATCGCCCACCTCGAAAACTACTACGGTACCCCTGCTGTACGACGAAATAGCCATCGAAGGGTTGGAAAAAGCGAGAGATCCGATAGGAATGTATGCGATACCTTCTGGTCCGGTTGCCGTTCCGTCAAGGGAAACTTCGGCATCCTGGTTCGATAAGATGTACTGTCCGGAACCATCGATGGTATAGGGAACATTGTAAATTGCCGAACCGTTGTAAGAAGAGAGAACAAGATTTCCTGCGCCAGGGAAACCAAAAGGCACGATTGCAAGGCTGCCAACGGAGGATGCAATTCCATATGTGCCAAGTGGTATGCTCACGTAGGAATCATCAGGAAGGATTTGCCCGAGTTCGTTCATGGAATACCTCGTGAAGAGCAGCGTGCCGTTTGGCGCAAAATAAACTCCACCGTCGATGTTTGGCGCATTTACGTGCAGCGAAGCCGATCCCGCAAATCCGGTAATTTCCTGTGTAACCGGATCGCGCTGAAGGGGTACTGTGTAAAGAGCACCGGCACTAAAATTGGCATCGCCACCAATGTAAAGGGTGTTCGGCTCTCCGGGCTTGATGGTAAGTCCGCCGTATTGCGCGGGCAGTTGGTCAATACTGCCCAGATCGGTGAGTGTGTACCCGGCCTGCTCAAATTCTGTTGTAAGGTTTTGTGAATAAACATTTACTGCCGGTAGCAGAAAAGCAGCTGTAATTACAGCATGCAAAGACTTGACAATAATTCTTTTCATTTTAGATAGGATTGATGTTTCTTCAAATTTAAAAAGATTCCATATTGTACTAATGCAAAGGGCTCAAATATTTTAGAAGAAACCGGCAGTTGTATCTATTATTTGTCCAGCCTGGCATTTTCAAACTGGTGGTCTTATGGGCTTTTTTAAGCCACAATTACTGATTGAAGAATTTCTTCTGCAACCGCAACGATACATTAACAAGCGCGATCAGCACTGGTACCTCGACTAGCGGGCCGATTACGGCTGCGAATGCTACTCCCGAATTTATTCCGAAAACGGCTATGGCAACCGCTATGGCCAGTTCGAAATTATTGCTGGCAGCCGTAAAAGCTATCGTGGTAGTTTTTGAATAATCGGCTCCTATCTTCATGCCCATGAAAAAGCTGACCAGGAACATAACCACGAAATAGATTACCAGGGGGATTGCTATCCTTACCACATCCAGCGGGAGCTGAACGATGTATTCACCTTTGAGGGAGAACATCACCAGGATCGTAAAAAGCAGGGCAACTAATGTTACAGGACTAATTTTTGGTACAAACTTTTTGTGGTACCACTCCTTGTTTTTTACCCTTACCAGGATGAAACGAGTCAAAAAACCTGCGATGAAAGGAATCCCGAGATAAATAAAAACACTTTCAGCGATTTGCTCTATTGTGATGTTTTTCACCTGGTCGGTGGTTTCGAGTCCGAACCACCCGGGCAGAACAGCTATGAAAACCCATGCATATACAGCAAAGAACAGTACCTGGAATATTGAATTAAAGGCAACCAGGCCGGCAGCATATTCCGTATTCCCCTTTGCCAGCTCGTTCCATACGATCACCATGGCAATGCAGCGGGCCAACCCGATTAGGATAAGACCATACATGTAACTCGGGTAATCATGCAAAAAGATGATCGCCAGGAAGAACATCAGCACAGGGCCAATGATAAAATTCTGAGCGAGACTAAGCCCAAGGATCTTATAGTTCCTGAACACTTTGGGCAACTCTTCATACCTGACCTTTGCCAGCGGCGGGTACATCATTAGGATCAGTCCAATGGCTATGGGGATATTGGTTGTCCCAGAGCTCATCGAGTCCCAGAATGAGGCAATGGCCGGGAAAAAGTGGCCTGACATAACGCCGGCCAGCATGGCGGAGAATATCCAGACCGTGAGGTACCGGTCGAGAAAGGAGAGGCGTTTACGCGGGACCTTCATTTAAGCTTCGGTTTTAGTTCGTTTTCGTAGAATGACTTGAATTCCGTGGCGATCTCATCCCGGACCTTACGATAAACCGGCATTACTTCTTCTTCAGTGCCTCGGGCTGCTGCAGGGTCTTCGAACCCGATATGCAGCCTTTTCTTCACTTTCCCTGCAAAGATTGGGCATACCTCCCTGGCTCCGTCACACACAGTAATTACATAGTCAAGCTCATCATTGAGGTAATTATCGACCGGCTCGGGTTTTTGACCGCTGATGTCAATACCCACCTCTTTCATAACCTTAACAGCGTACTTATTTATTTCGCCTTCGGCGGATGTCCCAGCTGAATACACTTCCAGCCGCTTATCGAATGACTTCAGGAAACCTTCGGTCATCTGGCTGCGGCAGGTATTTCCGGTGCAGATAATGAGTATTTTCGTTTTCTCCCGAGTTACCATTGTCATTTATTTAGTTGACTTATTATTTTCTTTTGGATCGTTTCCTGTAAGTTCCCTGAGAGTCAGAGTGAGTTGTTCACGGGGCGGCACATATCCTCGAGCTACAGACATGCCATTAACGAATAAACTTGGTAAAACCCAGGTATCGTAACGGACATAATCTTCCACCTTATCCAGTATTGACACTTCGGCAGCAATCTTTTCATCAGTCAGCACTTTCTCCACTGTTCTGATCATTCTTTTACACTTCCTGCATTTCTTCGAAGGGCATAATATTTCCACTTTAAGGCTCATAAAAATATTAGAAGAATTTACCGTATATCAGTCCTGAAACCGTTGCCATGACAACAACAAGCAATACATAAACAAAAGTTTTTTTTGTCCCGATCACATCCCTTATAACAAGCATATTCGGAAGTGAGAGTGACGGGCCTGCAAGCAAGAGGGCAAGTGCTGGCCCCTTTCCCATTCCGGATGCTATAAGCCCTTGCAATATCGGCACTTCCGTCAGCGTGGCAAAATACATGAAGGCGCCCACTATTGAAGCAAAAAAGTTGGAAGCCAACGAGTTTCCCCCAACCAATTGTTCGATCCAGCTTCCCGGAATAATCCCTGGAATATTTGTATTATCATGACTTGAGCCCAGTAAGAAACCTGCAATGATAACACCAAGGGCCAGCAGGGGCATGATCTGCTTTGTGAAATCCCAGGATGAGATTATCCATTGCGGGTTTTCAGGATCTTTCTTGTCGAGCAGGGAGATAGTGCTTACCCCTGCTATTCCGATTATCACCGGAACCAGGGGGCTATCTGTTATTAAAGTCGATAAGGCTGTTAACAGGGCAACTGAAAGAACATAATACCATCTTATTTTCAGAATGAAGATCAGCGAGAATCCGAGCAATATGCTGAAGAAACCAGTGAGGAGCCACTTGTTGTTCCAGACCTGGAACCAGAATCCTGAATCTGAAGCCGGCTTGCCCCAGTTCGCAAAAATCAATATCATTACCAGGGTAAAGAAGTGAAAAGCAGTTTGCCACACAGGCCTCTTTTCCGCCACTGCCTGTATGTTCATCTGTTCTTCCGCTTTGACACGTTCTTCCTTTCTGTATATCAGCGACATTATGAGGCCAATTACAACACTGAAAAAAACCGCACCGATAACCCTTGCGATACCCATTTCAATACCGAGGATCCGGGCAGTTAAAATGATGGCAAGAATATTTATTGCCGGCCCTGAATACAGAAAAGCAATGGCCGGTCCGAGCCCGGCACCCCGTTTATGAATGCTCGAAAAAAGCGGAAGAATGGTACAACTGCATACAGCAAGGATAGCACCCGACACAGATGCGACTGAATAAGCCAGCCATTTTTTGGCATTGGCGCCAAAATATTTGATCACCGAGGCCTGGCTCACGAAAACTGCAATGACTCCGGCAATGAGGAAAGCAGGCAAAAGGCACAATATGACATGTTCTCTTGCGTACCAATGAAGGAGATCAAGTGTTGCATCAACAGCATACTGAAACCTTACCTTTTCAACCGGCATAAAAAAGGCAAAAAGAAAGGCTACAGCTATCCAGAACAGTATCTTAATTTCTCTCTTCACTTCCATAAAATCAAGTATATATGACCTTTAATCCATTCAATTAGTTTATAATATAGATGATCAGGATATAGTACAATCCTACTGCGATGAATATCACAGCTATCAGTTTACGGAACCATTTTTCAAATACTCTCAGCTTTTGATAGAGCCCTCCCACTTCGCTGATGCTAAAAGCAATAAGCCATGCAAAAATGATAACGGGAACACCGGTGGCAATTGCAAACACCACTGGCAGCAAAAGGCCCGAAGGACTGCTCAGGGTGATAGGGATCAGCATACCAAAAAAAAGCACACCGCTATAAGGACAAAAAGCCAGCGCAAACAATATACCCAGCAACAGCACATCCCAATAGTTTTTTATCCCCCTGTCACGGTGTTTATTGATGAATTTATCAATGAAACTTACGTTCAAATTGAAAACACCAAGCATAAACAGCCCGATTATGATCAACACCGGGCCGATTATCTTTTCACCATATTGCTGAAAAAAGCCGGCTATTTTGAACTGGCTGGCACCCAGGAACAATACCAGGGCCATGCCGAAATATGCAATGGCCCTGCCAAGGGTGTACACCAACCCATTTACGAAAACCCTTTTTCTGTTTTCGATATCCTTGCTTATATACCCTATGGCAGTGATATTTGTAGCAAGAGGGCATGGACTGATAGCAGTCATAAACCCAAGTATCAAAGCAGTGATAACAGGGGCCTGGCTATTATCAAGCAATTGCGTGAGGAATTCCTCCATTACAATATCGGGTCGATAATTTCTTTAATGCTGGACTGAAGTTTTTCAGGATTTGACCTGGCATACTTGAAAGCATCATTGGTGAGATTGAATTGCTTATCCCCCCTGATCACTAAAAGGCTTTGCCCGGCTACCTGAAGTTTTTCAGCAAGTGCTTCGTTCGACTCTTCTTCAAGATTAACGGATGTAAAAGTTATCTTTCCGGAATCAACTTCTTCAGGATACAACTTTCCAAGGGCCGCTTCAGATTCATCTTCCACCGCCTGGCAGGTTGCACATCGCCTTGTGTAATGAAAATAATAAACTTCTATTATTTCTTTTTCTTCGTCCTGGCTAACAGATATCACTTCTTCCTGAGCTACCAGGTCAAAGCTGAAAAAACCGGCGAACATCAACAAAAGGACTACTGACTTTTTCATAATTTATTGGTTTTTGGTTAGCAATTCTTTGATTTGCTTAACAGTAAGGACTCTTCCGAAAGACACAACATCTTCATTTATCATAAGGCCGGGGGTACTTATCACGTTATATTTCATGATCTCCATAATATCCTCCACTTTTTCTATATCAGCCTGAAGGTTGAGCTCACCCACGGCCTCTTCCACGTTTCTGTGTAGCACCTGGCATTTTTTACAACCAGTTCCTAAAATCCTGATATTCATATCTATATGTTTTTAATTCGTTATTCGCAATATTACGAACAAAGGTTGGAAAAAAATATCAGATATTCAAAAACTTCTTGAATAATTTTTGAGCTTCAGACCAATTTTCACTGTTGATGCAGTACTTGATCTTAGGAGCTTCTATTTCCCCCTGGATGAGGCCGGCATTCTTCAATTCCTTCAAATGCTGCGAAAGGGTAGATTTTGCTATTGGCAGGACTTCTGACAGGTCACCGCTGTAACAGCACGATTGCTGAGAAAGCAATTCAAGCACATACAGGCGGACAGGATGGCTTAGTGCTTTGGCATACCTTGCAAGCCTGGTTTGTTCCTCTGTAATTATTTTTTCGTCACTTTCCATTCTATCATGGTTATTGTACAAAAATATGGAAATATTATATGCCGATAGATACTTCAGAACTTGTTTGTAAGTAATCTGAGGTATCTATTATGAGAGTTCCTTTTAAAAATTAAGGGGTCTCAAAAAATAAATAAATTCAAACGGGTCTTTTATTGTCACTTTAGAAAAGAATGCTATCTTTGCACTCCAATTGAAACTGCGGGGTGGAGCAGTGGTAGCTCGTCGGGCTCATAACCCGAAGGTCGTTGGTTCGAATCCGGCCCCCGCTACAACAAAGTCCTGATGCGGAAACATCGGGACTTTTTTCTTTTTAGACTTTGGGCTTTGTAAATCCCAATACCCAAATTCCGAAGAAAATTCAAAATTCAAAATTCTACCGCTCCTACGGAGCTTGATTGGGATACGCATTCCCTTTTTTTCTACCGGTGTACCGTCCCCTCCGGGGACTGGCTTTGATTTACCTTCATCATCGGATCAACCTTTCCAGTCCCGGAGGGACGGAAAAACGGTAATACCCAGGATAAAGGTTGCAAGAATTGAATCCCGTAGGGATGGCAGAACATTTCTTATTCTACCGCTCCTACGGAGCTCGGTTGGGATATGCCATACCTCTTTTCTACCGATATATCGTCCCCTGCGGGGACTGGCTTTGATTTACCTTCATCATCGGATCAACCTTTCCAGTCCCGGAG
>CAZXWD010000003.1:7947-27213 GCA_964644135.1 uncultured Bacteroidales bacterium
GGATCAACCTTTCCAGTCCCGGAGGGACGGAAAAACGGTAATACCCAGGATAAAGGTTGCAAGAATTGAATCCCGTAGGGATGGCAGAATATCTTAAATCCCAGGCACCAAACCCCAAACACCAAATCACAAACAAATCGAAAATCGACAACCCCCAAATCACTATGGCAAGCCCGTTTCGTACGGATTATCTCCATTGTTCACCCATTCGAACCAGCCACCATCGAATACCGACACCTGAGGCCAACCCATGAGCCAGGCATTGAAAAAGGCTTCACTGCCCCGCCAGCCTGTGCCGCAATAAAAAGCAAGGTGCTTGTCGGGGGTGATACCAACCTCTTTCCAGGTTGAAGCAATTTCACCATATTCGCGGGTTGTGTGGTCAAGGTTTCTGTAATTTTCCATATGGTAGGCATCGGAGCCACAGTTCCCGAATATGGCCCCGGGAATGCGGCCCTTCTGTTCAATGTAATTGTAGCCACTCACTTCCCCGATGTACTCCGGCCAGCTCCTTACACAAACCAGTTCAGCCCTGTCAGATGCCAGCATTTCCTTTGCCTCAGGAAGGTCAACAGCCAGTTCGGGTTTCTGAGGGATAACAACACCAAATTCTTCTACCGGCTTCCTGGGGATATCTTCAGTACTTATTTCATACCCGGCATCTTCCCACGACTGAAACCCGCCGTTCAGTATCCTTACGTCCTTAACCCCTGCATACATCATAATAAAGGCACAACGGATTGCACCTATGTCGCCTGCAGCGCTGCCGGGAAAAGGGTCGTCGTTACTGGGGAACATGTGTTTACCATAGAGTACTACGGTAGTGCCGGCAGTCACACCATGCTCTTCAAGTGCCCTCTTCAGCTCTTCCGGCGACCTCCTGTTCCATGTTTCAGGCGCTTCGAGTGCAAGGGTATCGATATCGGTTGCCCCTGGAATGTGGCCTCCGAGATATGCGTCCCTGTTGCGGTAATGAGCATGAAGAACAACGAATGTATCATTTCCAAAGGTCTGCGGGGATTTCCCGTCTAAAAGGTCTTTCACCCAGTCTGCCGAAACAAGCTGGTGGTAATTTTTGAGCTTTTCCATCGGAAGGTCATCATCCGCTGACCACCCGTCCACAAAATCACCGTAGTACATTAATTTTTCATATCCGGTGTCCCTGAATTTCTGCGCTACCTTTTCAACTTCTTCCCTGTTATACCCGTAAAGAATGATTTGATTTGAGGAAAGGATCCCTTTAGACCTTACTATCTCGATCCAGTCCATGTATTTAGCCCATTTGGCGGGCAGGCTCCTGGCTCCTGCAATGTGGCCGCCTCTTCTTTCGGCCTCCAGTTTCCAACCGTTATAAGATTCAACCGGCCTCACATCCACAAGAATTGTGTTTTCATCTTTAAGAAATTTCGGAAGTTCTTCAGTATAAATCTCTTGCATGGTTAAAACAGGGAATTTCGATTATATTTTGAAAAGCGGTAAAGATATGAAATCTCAATTGACAGAGGCAGTATTGGATTTTCCATGTTCATACATCGATGATGCAGCCCCCGAATCGTCGGTACTGTATTTCTTGGGTTTTATAAGCACCCGTAGCGACTGGTCATAGGTGAAGTAGTTCACGGTCCAGTTCAGGAATATGAATAGGCGGTTTTTCACGCCCACTATGGTCATGAGGTGGACAAACGACCAGAGCAGCCAGGCCAGGAAGCCCTTTAATTTTGCAAAGGGAAGGTCGGCCACCGCCAGGTTACGGCCAATTGTTGCCATAGAGCCCTTATCAATGTATTCAAACTCTTTTGGATCTTTGCCTTTATTATTCCTTTTCAGGTTCGAAGCCAGTACCTTTGCCTGCTGGATTGCGGTTTGGGCAACCTGCGGATGTCCGTCAGGATATTTTGGGGTTTTCATAAAGGCCACATCACCAATTGCATAAATATCCTTATAGCCAGGTACTCTGTTGAAACGGTCGACCCTGATGCGGTTTGCTTTTGCAAACACCTCATTGTCAAATCCATCAACCGGACTTGAGGTCACTCCTGCAGCCCAGATAACCATCTTTGATTCAAGGGTATTGCCATCGGATAGTTTCAGGGTCAATCCATTGTAATCTTCCACGCCTGTATTCAAACGAACTTCCACCCCGAGCCTTTCCAGGTACTCTTTGGCTTTTTCACCTGATTTTTGTGACATACCAGGGAGAAGTCGTGAAGATGCTTCGAACAGGACAATCCTCATCATCGAGAGGTCCAGTTCGGGATAGTCCTTCGGGAAAATGTATTTTTTCATTTCGGCAAGAGCCCCTGCAAGCTCTACACCTGTGGGACCACCACCCACAAGCACAATATTCAGGTATTTGACCATATTTTCACGATTGGGCTCGAGCAGGGCTTTCTCAAAATTCTCAAGGATGGTATTCCGTATCAGGATCGAATCAGATGCTGTCTTCATCGAAAGTGTGTACCTTTCAACATTCTCTTTACCGAAAAAGTTGGTTTTTGCCCCGGCGGCAAGTACGAGTATGTCGTATTTGAGCCTGCCTATATTGGTAACAACCTCTTTTTTTTCCGGGTCAACCATTTCAAGTTCCGCAATGCGGAAATGCACATCACTTTCTTTCTGAAGGATCTTCCGCACAGGAAAAGAGATGGCGCTTGGCTCAAGTCCTGCCGTGGCTACCTGGTAAAGCAGGGGCTGGAACTGGTGGAAGTTGTTCTTATCGAGCAAAACTACCTGGAATTCCTTCCCCATTAATTTTCTCAGAAGCTTCAGACCGGCAAAGCCTGCCCCAACTATGACAACTCTTTGCTTGTCTGACACCGGTATGTTGGGTATATATTTCTTCATGATAACTTTCACTAAGCTAACAAATTATATTGGAATTAGTTTACCCAGAATCCCAGGCAATATTAATTCCTGCAAATTGTATCTTTATTTGCAAAAGCATTAGTGATTTTATAAATTTGCATAATGTAATTTACATTTTGTAAATTATAAAATGTAATATTATGAAAAAACCTTCAAATCCATTTATCACCACAGGATACAGAAGTCAAGCGTATTTTTGCGATCGAGAGGAGGAAACCAAAGCCATGCTCAGGGACATCACCGGCGGTCAACCGGTTACATTGATCGCTATCCGGAGGATCGGCAAGACCGGCCTGATCCATCATGTGCTGGCAAAACTCCCCAAGGATCATACAGGTGTTTATGTCGATATACTCCCTACCGAATCACTGAACGACTTTCTCAATATGCTCACATCCTCCATCCTGAATTCTGTGCCACAGCGGTCAGGCCCCGGAAAGATCATTCTCGAATTTATCAAATCGCTCAGGCCGGTGATCAGTTACGACCCGCTTACCCGCCATCCGCAGGTTTCGATCGATGTCAGGGAAAATGAATCTGAAAAGCATATCGATGCTGTATTTAGTTTCCTCGAAAAATATCCGAAGAAGGTGGTCATCGCCATCGATGAGTTCCAGCAGATCCTTGAATATCCAAAGAAAAAAACAGATGCCTGGCTGAGAAGTATCATGCAAAGACTGAATAATGTAATTTTTATCTATTCCGGAAGCAGACAACACCTGATGAACGGCCTCTTTGCCGATCCTTCAAGGCCCTTCTTCAGGTCGACCAGCATCCTGAACCTGGATAAAATAGATGTGAGTTCATACTCCTCCTTTATCATAAAACACTTTAATAAAGCCGGCAAAAAGATATCTGTAGATGTGACCCGGGAAATACTCGAATGGACTGATGTTCACACTTATTACGTCCAGTCGCTCTGCAATAAAGTATACTCGCTGGATGAAAAGTTCATTTCTACAAAAACCTGGAAAAATGAAGCCTCCCGGTTACTGAAAGAACAGGAAACAATATTCTTCAAGTACCGTGACCTCCTAACTAAACACCAGTGGGAGCTGCTCAAGGCAATCGCTCTTGAAGGTGAAGTGGTGGCGCCAACCTCAAAAGATTTCATAGCAAAGCATTCACTGGGAAGCCCAGCAACCGTTCTCCGCTCACTTCAATCACTCCAGAAGAAGGAAATGATCTATACCGACAGAACCATCGAAAATAATCGCTGCTTTAAAGTTTATGATGTGTTTTTCAGGCGATGGATGGAAACGCAATAACTCAGTTATCAGTCTTCAGTTATCAGTATTTGTTCTGCCAAATAATCCACAACCGTAAAATGTAAGAAAACACCTGTCTCAACGTTTCTCTTGTTTACCAAAACCCAATGAAGCGATACTTCATTAAAGTCCTTAAAATTTCATTTGCCTTTTTCACCATTTTGGTGCTTGGCATGGTCATTCTATATTTGGCCGTTCTCTCCGGGGTATTTGGCCGCCTGCCCGACCGGGAACAACTGGAGGATATCACCAATGAAGAGGCTTCCTTAATTTATTCCTCAGACAGCCATCTAATCGGAAAGATTTTTGCCGAGAACCGGACCGGGATCAGCGAAGTTCCCGAACACCTCAAACAGGCGCTCATCATTACAGAGGACAAAAGGTTTTACAGTCATAAAGGGTATGATACCCGCAGCTACTTCCGTGTGATGTTCAAAACGATCCTTTTAGGACAAAAAAGCGCCGGAGGGGGTTCGACCATCTCACAGCAACTTGCTAAAAACCTCTTCGGAAGGCCTTATCACAGTTTTCTCTCCATGCCGGTGAGCAAGATCAGGGAAGCCATCATCGCCTATCGCATGGAGGATGCCTACAGCAAAGACGAGATACTGCTTCTGTACCTGAATTCGGTGCCTTTTGGTGAGAACACATACGGAGTCGAGGCAGCCTCATTCCGCTATTTCAACAAAAAGGCAATAGAACTTTCAATAGAACAATCGGCCCTGCTGGTAGGCCTGCTAAAGGCCAACACAGCATACAATCCCAGGCTAAACCCCGAAGCAGCCAGGACAAGAAGGAATACCGTGCTTCAACTCATGGCCGGAGAAGATTATATTTCCGGGAAGGCAGCCGACAGCCTTCAGCAGTTGCCACTCAGACTCGACTACACAAATTACGAAATCGACAATCCTTCCGGATACTTTGTCTTCCAGGTGAAGCAAAAAGCAAGGGATATTCTTGAAACTTTATCCCGGGAAGACGGACAGCCTTACGATCTTGAGAAAGACGGCCTGAGGATCAACACAACCCTCGATTTCAGGTTGCAACAACTTGCATTACGTTCAGTTGAAAAACAACTCTCCTCAAAGCAAGCTATCCTCGACAAGGAGTTGCATGCCTCGGATGCAAGGAAGAGCTGGGAAGCAAATTTGCAAAAAAGCGTAGACGGGTTGTTTGATGAGGACCTGAAGTACCGGCCCCTGTTTAGCTGGAATGAAACAAAGGATGAAATATCTGAAATTGACAGCCTCTGGCACTACCATAAAATGCTGCACGCTGCGGTGTTGATGATCGAGGCCAATACCGGCAAAGTAAAGGTCTGGGTGGGTGGTAACAATTTCAGGTACCTGCCCTACGACCTCATCAGGTCAAAAAGGCAGGTGGCTTCGTCGTTCAAGCCCTTTCTTTACGCTTCAGCCCTGGAACAGGGTTTCACACCCTGTGACTACCTCCCGAATGAGTGGGAAAAGAATGATAAATACCCTGGCTGGAGGCCGGATAATTACGACCACACATCCGGTGGAGAGGTGCCTTTATGGTATGCCCTCAGCCGCTCGCTGAACATACCCTCCGTTAATCTTTATCTTTCGCTTGACAGGGAAGAACTGCAATTGCAATGCCAGCTTTTCGGTCTCCCGGTCCCAAAGGAAGAACAGCCGTCGCTTGCCCTCGGATCAGAATCTTTCTCCCTTTACCAGATGGTCAATGCCTTTTCGGCCTTTGCCAATTACGGTGAAATATATGAACCTGTGATGATCGAGGAGATATACGACAGGAACGGAAACCTTATCTACCGGGGTAAGGATCCGGATCCCAAAAAAGTTGTAAGCACCGACGTGGCAGGTGAAATGAACAAGATCCTCGTAAATGCTGTGAATGAAGGTACCGGTGCATCTGTGCACGGCACTTATGGAGTGAGGTCTGAACTGGCTGGCAAGACCGGAACATCCCAGGATTACAGTGACGCCTGGTTCTTTGCCTACACAGAGAATCTGGTCTGTGGGGTTTGGGTGGGGGCCATGTCACCCTCAGTTCATTTCCGCACCGGGGCAAATGGAAGCGGCAGCCGGCTGGCCCTTCCCATAGCTGGAAGAATGATCAGGGAAATGGAAAAAATCCCCTCATACAATCACTACCTGACCGGATTTGATGCTTCAATTATTGATTCAGCCTATTTTGCTTGTGATACGTTGCAGGAAAAAACCAAAGTGGGTAAATTTCTCGAAAATGTCTTCGGAAAAAAGGATAAGAAAGAGAAAACTGATACGATCAAAGAAGGTAAAAAGGAAGGCAAGTTCAAAAGGTTCTTCAAGCGCCTGTTCGGAAAAGACGGCAAGAAGAAAAAAAACAAATAACTCCCCTCAAATAATATAATATTGACAATTCCGACAATAGTGACAATCGAAACAATTGAAAGATTTTCCCATCTTTTAACTACTTTTACAACACCAAATCCGAAACAGGTTGCATAAATCCGGCTACGTAAACATAATCGGTAAACCCAATGCAGGCAAGTCCACCCTCATGAACAAGCTGGTGGGCGAGAAATTATCGATCATCACTCAGAAAGCGCAGACCACCCGTCACAGGATCATGGGGATCGTCAGCGGAGATGATTTCCAGATCGTCTATTCCGATACACCCGGTATCCTGAACCCTAAATACAAGCTGCACGAGTCGATGATGAAATTCGTGAGCGAGGCATTCGAAGATGCCGACCTGCTTATCTATATCCATGATATTACTGATAAAACTGAGAACAAGAGCACCATAAAAAAGATTAAAGCAGCTGATAAACCGGTAATTATTGTTATTAATAAGATCGACCTTTCAACCCAGGAAGATCTGGAGGAACAGGTGATCTACTGGCAAAGGCTCTTCCCAAAATCGAAGGTGTTGCCGGTATCTGCGCTGCACAATTTCGCGCTCGACACTCTTTTCAAGATTATCCTGGACGAGCTTCCCGAAGGGCCGCCTTACTTTGAAAAGGACACCCTCACCGATAAGACGGAAAGATTTTTCGCCTCTGAAATGATCCGGGAAAAGATCTTCCTGAACTTCAAGCAGGAGATCCCCTACTCCACCGAAGTGATCATCGATGCCTTCAAGGAAGAAGAAAAGATAGTACGGATCATGGCCTATATTTTTGTGCTCCGCGAGTCACAAAAAGCCATTCTCCTTGGCCATAAGGGTAGCGCCATCAAACGCATCGGCACCGAAGCCCGCAAAGACCTGGAAGACTGGCTCCGGAAAAAAGTCTACCTCGAACTATCCGTAAAAGTCCGCAAGGATTGGAGGGATGATGATAAGGCTTTGAAGCGGTTTGGGTATTCTTAACAACCCTTGATTCAATTATCGATTATCGATTATCAATTAGCGATTAAAATTATAAAGGGTCTGTTCAGAAAGAATAAGACTTTAACTTTTTCTGCTTGTTTTAATAATAGCAAAAAGTATCTTTATCAAACTTTCGCAATCAGAAATGAAAACCAAATATTCATCCTCCGACATATAATTTGTTCGAAACAAAAGTTTTATCCAATATTTTGATTCCCTGGCTTCCTTATGTGCTATTGACAGTTTGTTAATAAAATCTTTTCTTGAATACGCAGCTAGAGCCTCTTCTACATTGGCTCCAATAGCAGTTGCACTTTTAAATAGTTGACGTGAGATTATATATTCCTTGTTCTTAATCAACTTTTGACAAAAGAAAACAACTCTAACAGAAAACTGAAATGATTTTTCAACTATTAAATTTCCCATTGATATTTTTCTTCATTTATCATTTCAGGAACAAAAAATACCTGTCAGATAAGGAAATAATTTTAACATTTTGACAATTAATTGATAATTGGTAATCGATAATCGATAATTTAGCGTCGTGAGCAATATTATCGCAATAGTAGGCCGCCCAAACGTGGGAAAATCAACCCTGTTCAACCGACTGGTGAAACAGCGCCAGGCAATTGTGGAGGAGACAAGTGGTGTTACCCGCGACCGGCATTACGGTAAGTCCGACTGGAACGGTGTCGAGTTCTCGGTTATCGATACAGGTGGTTATGTAAAAGGTTCGGAAGACGCATTCGAAGATGAGATCCGCAAACAGGTGGAACTGGCAATAGGTGAAGCTGATGTGATCCTCTTCATGGTTGATGTTGTAGCAGGGCTTACAGGTATGGACGAGGATGTGGCCGACCTTCTTAGGAAAAGCCGTAAACCTGTTTTCCTGGTAGTTAATAAGGTTGACAATACCCAGCGGATCCATGATGTTAATGAATTCTATTCCCTTGGACTGGGGGAGATCTTTGGCATCTCTTCACTGAATGGCAGTGGAACAGGGGAGTTGCTGGATGCCTTTGTGGCTGAACTCAAGGAAAAGACAGCACCCGACTTGCCCGACATTCCAAAGATGGCCGTGATTGGCAGGCCTAATGTGGGAAAATCATCTCTGATAAATGCCCTGCTTGGAGAAGACCGGACCATTGTAACCCCGGTGGCCGGCACAACCCGTGATACGATCTATACTGCGTATAACCGGTTCGGTTTTGAATTCCTGCTGGTTGATACCGCCGGGCTCAGAAAGAAAAGCAGGGTCAGGGAAAACATCGAGTTCTATTCTGTAATGCGTACCATCCGGGCCATTGAGAATTCCGACATCTGTCTCCTTATGCTTGATGCTACCGAAGGTTTCGATTCACAAGACCTGAACATTCTTCACCTTGTGGAACGTAACCGTAAAGGCGTGGTGCTTGTTGTCAATAAGTGGGACCTGGTAGAAAAAGACCAGAACACGATGAAAGAATACGAAAGTGTTATAAAAAGCAGGATAGCGCCTTTTACTGATATACCCATAGTTTTCACCTCGGTCACAGAAATGCAGCGCATTTACAAAACCATTGAGCTCGCAGCCATGGTCCATGAAAACCGCTCAAGGCGTATATCCACTTCCAAACTGAATGATGTACTGCTTCCCTTGATAAAAGCCACACCTCCGCCCATAGTAAAAAGAAAGGTAGTCAGGATCAAGTATATCACACAACTAAAAACACCTTTCCCGGCCTTCGCCTTCTTCTGTAACCTCCCGCAATATGTAAAAGATCCTTACAAACGGTTCCTGGAAAACAAGATCAGGGAGAAGTTTGATTTTTCGGGAGTACCTATGGAGATCTATTTAAGGAAGAAGTAGCTTTTCGTCCTTATTGACACTTTTACTAAACAAAACGTTAAATGAGTATTAGTTACCAATAAATCCCAAATCCACAAATCCCAAGTTCATCTCAACTATAAACTCTATTTCGTTCTGTAATAAACATAAACCGGTAAATGGTCACTATATCCACCATAGTAGCTTCTTCCTGCTGTACGGTTGGGCCTTTTCCTGCCCTGGTCGTCCTCAAACAGCATCCAGTCGGCTTTGAAAGCCTTTCCCTGGGTATCGGCAAGCCTGAAACCATCTTTCTTTCTTAACAATGCACCAGAAACAATGATCTGGTCAAAAACATCCCAATCCCTGTAAAAGAGGGTGCCCTCCCCTCTCTTCAGCATCGGGAACATAAGGTTATAAAGCTGTTCTTTTTCAGGCTCTTCAGCAGGTTCAACCGCATTAAGGACCTCTGCCAGGCTCTTATTATCGGGATCGTCGTTGAAATCGCCCATAAGGATTATATTGGCATTCCTGTGGTGGTTATAAATGGAATCAACAACACCACGCAGTACCCTTGCCGCCGTGATCCGGTCAGGTTCTGATTTCTCCTGTCCGCCCCATCGTGAGGGCCAGTGGTTAACAAAGACAAAGACCGTATCTTTTTTTGCTTCCTTGAAAACACCTTTTACATAAAGGATGTCCCGTGTGCGGTCGTCAGGATCATGAGGGAATCTCACAGGAATAGCCTTGTCTTCCAGCACCTTGAACTCAAAGCTTGCATACAACAGGGCAACGTCAATCCCTCTTTCGTCCGGGCTGTCGTGATGAACGATCTTATAGTTGGCCCTCCTGAGTTTTTTCTGCTTTTTCAGGTCTTTCAGCACTCTTTCATTTTCAACTTCACAAACCCCTATGATTGCGGGCAGATAAGTTTCATCAATGGAAGTCAGGACCTGTGTGAGGTTGTCAAGTTTTCGCTGGTACCTTTGCTCAGTCCAGTCAATTCTGGATCCCGGCAGGAAATCTGCATCGTTGATATCCGGATCATCATATATGTCGAACAGGTTTTCCAGGTTATAGAAAACCATCAGCTTCTGGTCCTGTGCATTGATATTGGCGCTCAGTAGTAATGTCAATAGCAATGTCAGTGGAAAGATGTATAATTTCATTTTGCGGTTGTTTTTTTACTTTTTCTGCTTCAGGTAATCGATCAGTCGGCGGTGTTTTTTTGTTGGGCGGCCCAAGCCCTTTGGACGGAATTCTGCATTCAGCTCCTTCTGCATTTTCATTTTGTCGTATTCCTCCTGGGGGGTGATATCTTCAGCCGCTTCCCCGGCCAGCCGTGCATTGACCCTGTTTTGGATAGGCTTTAATACCTTCAGGGTTTTGGTCACAGGCCCGAACCGGATAGAAACTTCATCCCCCTCTTTAACCTCCCGAGATGGTTTCACCTCCTGTCCGTCAACAGTCACCTTGCCCTTCCGGCAGGCATCCGTAGCCTTGCTGCGTGTCTTGAAGACCCTGACTGACCAGAGCCACTTGTCTATGCGGACTGTGGGGGGCATTATGCGATTGTTATGATACCGCAAAGGTAAGCGGTAAGTGCAAAGCTCATAAATTGTCGTAATCTATTTCCTTCACCAACTCCCCATCTTCATTGTAGAACTTCCACACACCGACTCTCTTGCCCATCTCGTAGGTGCCGGTATAATGCATTTCACCGCTCTCATGCCAGGTTGTGCGTTGCTTATGGTTGAGGCCATCCTTGAAATATCCTTCGCTCCATTTACTGCCGTCTTCATACCAGTATGTCCATTTACCGTCTTTTTTTCTTTCTCTGTTGTATTCCCCTTCAACTCGTTTCTGGCCGTTCGCATAATAAAAGACATCCTTCCTCAGGAACCTGTCTTCACCTTCACCCTTAAAATACTGGACTCTTTTGGTTGAGCCGTCGTTATGCGTTTCAGCAACGACTTCATCAAGTTTCTCAGCACAGGAAACCAGAAATACGAGTACTAAAAACAGTGGTAAATATCTCATCTTTCTATCTATTGAATGTTAGTCTTTCTCCTCTTACTTTTTCATCAAAAACATCTTCCAGCAGTTCCTTATCAGCATCATAAACGAGCCTTCCGTTTACAAAAGTATGTGTAATCCTTGAATGGAAAGTAACATTTTCGAAAGGTGACCAGCCACATTTGTATAAGATGTTTCCGCTGCTCACTTTCCATTCATACTCAGGGTCAACAAGCACCAGGTCGGCATAATAACCCTCGCGGATATATCCTCTTTCTTCAATGCCAAAACAATCGGCCGGGGCATGGCTCATTTTCTCAACCACTTTCTCGATCGGGAAATCCCTATGTTTTCCCATTTCGATCATGGCAGCAAGCGAATGTTGCACAAGTGGTCCGCCTGAAGGTGCTTTGAAATAAGTGTTGGATTTTTCTTCGAGTGTATGTGGGGCGTGATCGGTAGCCACCACATCGAGCCTGCCTTCTTTAAGTGCCTGCCAGAGGGCATCACGGTCAGCGGCCGACTTGATTGCAGGGTTCCATTTGATCTTCGAACCCAGCTTTTTGTAATCTTCATCAGAAAACCAGAGGTGATGAATACAGACTTCACCTGTGATCTGTTTTTCCTTCAGCGGGACATCCTCTTTAAACAGAACTATTTCATTGGCTGTGGAAAGGTGCAAAACGTGAAGCCTGGTACCATGCTTCCCTGCCAGTGAAACGGCAAGCGAAGAAGACCGGTAACAGGCCTCCTCACTGCGTATCTCCGGATGGAACTCTACAGGGATGTCATCCCCGTACTTCTTCCTGAATCTTGCAGCGTTTTCTTTTATCGTCGACTCATCTTCACAATGGACCGCTACCAGTGTTGGTGCATTTTTGAAAAGGTTATCAAGGGTTTCCGGGTTATCCACAAGGAGGTTTCCTGTGGAAGCCCCCATAAATATCTTTATCCCGCAATTCTTTGCCGGGTCGGTTTTAAGAACCTCGTCAATATTTTCATTCGAGGTCCCCATATAGAATGAAAAGTTTGCCAGGGATTTCTCTGATGCCATAAGGTACTTTTCCTCAAGCAGTTCCTGTGAGATGGCCGGCGGCATTGTATTTGGCATTTCCATGTAGGAAGTCACCCCACCTGCAACGGCTGCTTTGCTTTCAGTAAAAATATCACCTTTATGTGTCAGTCCCGGATCGCGGAAATGGACCTGGTCATCGATTACACCGGGTATCAGGTATTTTCCTCTGGCATCGATACGGATGATGTCCTGCTCGGTGGAATAGGGCCGGAAATGTTCATGTTCGTGAAGGATCTTTGATATCCGTCCTCCGCATACAAGGACTTCTCCCTTGAATATCTTTCCTTCATTTACAATGCGAACATTGGTAATGTGATAATTGCAAAGCATACAGGCTGTGGTTTTAGGCCCCCTGCGTGTGGATCTTCCTGATGTTCCTGAAACGAAGGTTTATGACTCCCCAGAAAGCCTCCTTAAAGATCCCTGAGCTCATTTTTGATGTCCCTTCGGTACGGTCGGTGAAAATTATGGGGACTTCAACTATCTTAAAGCCAAGCTTCCAGGCTGTGTATTTCATTTCGATCTGGAAAGCATAGCCGATGAACTTGATCCGGTCGAGATTGATGCTCTCAAGCACTTTTCTTCTGTAACAGACAAAGCCTGCCGTAGTGTCCCTGACCTTTATCCGGGTGACAAACCTTACATAAGCCGATGCGTAATATGACATCAATATGCGTCCCATGGGCCAGTTTACGACATTGACCCCTTTGATGTACCTGCTGCCAATAGAAAGGTCAGCGCCTTCTTTAGCGCAAGCATTGTAAAGTTTGATCAAATCTGCCGGATTATGGGAAAAATCGGCATCCATCTCGAAGATAAAATCATATCCTTTATCAAGTGCCCACTTGAAACCGTGAATATAAGCTGTTCCAAGGCCAAGTTTCCCTTTCCTTTCTTCAATGAAAAGGCTGTCGGGGAACTCTTTCATCAGGGATTTTACAATGTCGCCCGTACCGTCGGGAGAGCTGTCCTCCACGATCAGGATATGAAAGTCCTTCTCAAGAGAAAACACGAAGCGGATTATCTTTTCGATGTTCTCTTTCTCGTTGTAAGTCGGAATAATTACAAGACTGTCTGACACTTTTAGTTGATTAAGGGGCGAAGTTACACCAAGGAAAGATAAGAAAAAAATTTTTAACGAAAATTAAGCCTGGATGCGCTCCATTGAGCTTGACCCTTACCGGAGCTTCTCTAATTTTGTTAACTTTACGATCAGCAGTATTATTTGTTTTATTCAGGATGTTACGCAAACCACCGGTATTTTTGTTTTTTCTGCTATGTGCTTTCTCTTTTTTCTCTTTGAATTCATTTTCACAGGTAAAAAAGATCGGCATCCCCCTTGTAAGAAATTACCACTCTTCGGAAATCGGAGCCGGGGCACAAACATGGATGATAGATACCAGTAAGGATGGCCTGGCATACTTTGCAAATAATGATGGGGTATTGGAGTTCGACGGTCAGCGATGGCGTTTATATCCATTGCCGGGCGGGATTGTGGTGAGGTCGGTGAAAGCAACTGATGATGGCAGGATCTATGCAGGAGGGTTCAACCAGATAGGTTTCTTTGCGCCCGACGAAAGGGGTAAGCTCAACTACAATTCATTGCAGCAACTTGTCCCGAATGCCCACAAAGATTACGGCGAAGTCTGGAAGATCTATGAACTTCCTTATGGCATTGTTTTTCAGTCGTACGAGCAATTAATGATCTACCAGGACAACAAGATAAATATTATACCGGCACCCGGAACCTTCCACTTCTCTTACCTCGTAAATAATGAATTATATATAAATGACCAGGAGAAAGGATTGCATCGCCTGGCACACGACAGGCTTATTAAGATCCCGGGAACCGACCCGCTCCGGGGTAAGCTGATCTGGTCGATGTTGCCCAGGGATGACAATATCCTGATAGCCACTGCTGATGAAGGAGTCTATGAATTTGATGGATTAAAACTTAAAGAATGGGATAATCCGGCATCTGAGATCTTCAGGCAAAGCCAGATCTATTGCGGCCTGACAATACAGGAAAACGTCTATGCTTTCGGGACCATACAGGACGGACTGATCATATGCGACGGATCAGGGAATGTTATCCAACACATTAATATAGATAAAGGACTTCAGAACAACACCATTCTCAGTATAGACACCGACCAGTACGGAAATATCTGGCTTGGCGAGGATAACGGCCTGGATTATGTTGAGATCAACTCACCCCTCACATATTTTACCCACTTTAACAGCCTCAGTGCCGGATACACCGCTGTATTGCACAAAGGCATATTATACCTCGGGACAAACCGTGGTGTCTTTTATCACGACTGGGAAAAGCTGAAAAGCGGTTCGGGTAACCAGAAATTTGATATTGTCCCGGGAACCAGAGGACAGGTGTGGGACCTGAAGGCAGTGGAAGGCACTCTTTTCTGCGGCCATAACTCAGGGATATTCATCATTGAAGGTATTAATGCACATAAAGTTTCTGATGTACAAGGTGGATGGACATTCCTGCGGCCCGAAAACAGAAATGACCTTCTGATTTGCGGCACATATACAAACCTGGTCAAATTTGAAAGAAAAAACGGTAAGTGGCAGGAAGGACAAAAAATAATGGGCTTCAACGAGTCGTCGAGGTTCCTGACAGATGCCGGTGACAATAAGATATGGATGACACATGGTTATCTCGGGGCTTTCAGGTTACACCTTGATGAAAATTACGACAGTGTCAGAAAAGTGGAGCTTTACAACAGCAACCATGGCCTGCCATCCGATAAAAACGTAAGTGTTTTTGAAATTTTCAACAGACCGGTCTTTACAACAGAAAGCGGTTTTTATAAGTATGACGCAAGGACCAATAACTTTATCCCCGACAATGAGCTAAATAACACTTTTAAAGAGAAGATCATTTACGAGTTGCAGGAGGATAAAGAAGGAAATATATGGTATTTCACAATGGACGGAACAGGGGTTTTCCGCCTTCAGGAGGATGGCAGCTATGTTGATGTAGAGGTTCCGTTCAGGGAACTTAAAGGAAGGTTTATAAAATGGTTCCAGTTTGTCTACCCGCTGGATAATGAAAATGTATTCTTCGGCATCCAGGATGGTTTTGTTCATTACACACCGGGATTTCCGAAAAATTACAAACAACCACTAAATGCCTTCATACGCAGGGTGGAGTTACTGAACATTGATTCCATACTCTATTTCGGCGGAATTGACTCACAGGACATTCTCCCCGAAATTCCCTTCAGGTACAACCAACTCCAGATCGAGTTTTCGGCCAATGACTTTGAAAACCCTAATCACATTTTATATTCCACCTTCCTCGAAGGTTTTGACGACAGCTGGTCAGCATGGCAAAGCCGTTCAATAAGGGAGTTCACAAACCTCAGGCACGGGATCCATACCTTTCATGTTAAAGCCAGAAATATTTTTGGTACCGAGAGTGAAGTAAGCACTGTTAATTTTGAAATATTGCCTCCCTGGTACCTGAAATGGTGGGCATTCTTAATTTATGCCCTTGCAGTGGCAGGATTTTTCCTGATCGTTGTCAAATACATCAGGTACAGGATAAAAAGATCGAAGAAACAGGAGGAAGAGAGACAAAAACAATTATTCAGGGAGCGTGAAAAACAGCTTGAAACCGAAGCGCTTGAAGCTGAAAAGGAAATAATCAATCTGCGGAATGAGAAGCTGAGAGTCGAAATGATGCAGAAAGACAAAGAGCTGGCCAACAACACAATGCAGATGATCCAAAAGAGCAACTCCCTGAATGCAATCAAGAAAGAACTGAAAAAATTATCGAAAGAAATAGACGACGAGCTGATCCAGAACCATATCAATTTAATGATCCGTAAAATAAACCGTGAAATCGACACGGAAAACCAGTGGAAAGTATTTGAAGAACATTTTGAAAGCGTCCATCAGGAATTCCTTAACAGGCTTAAAGCAAGATACCCGGATCTTACACCGCGTGAAATGAAGTTATGCGCTTACCTTCGGTTGAACATATCCAGTAAAGAAATTGCGACCCTCATGAATATATCAACCAGGGGTGTAGAGATAAGCCGGTACAGGCTCCGTAAAAAGCTCAGCCTGGGACGTGAGGAGAATCTTACTGAATTCATTATGACTTTTTAATTTTATTATGGCTCCAATAAAATTGTCCTTATTTACGGGATAAAATCAGAAAAACAATGAAAATTACTTACCTCAAAAACGGCTGCAAATTATTCATATTCCTTTTAATATTGTTCGCTGAAAGTGCTTATGGCCAGGTAATATACCGTGACACGGTCATTACCTGGAAACATTTTGATTACACCCTGGATGAGAATAACGGAATGGGCTCCTACAGCACAACCGAAATTGTGGAAGACCTTTACAATGGCGTAGTTATTGAAAACGAATATGTCAGGCTGGTGGTAATACCTGAATTTGGTGCAAGGGTCCTTTCATTCTTCTACAAGCCCTCAGGCCATGAGCAGTTTTACGTCAATCCTGTCGGCACACCCTATGGAATGAATGAGGGGAATTTTTATTACGACTGGTTGATGGTATTTGGAGGTGTATTCCCCACATTTCCCGAACCTGAGCACGGAAAGACCTGGCTTCTGGAATGGCAATGGGAATTAACGGAAGTATCGGCCGATAGAGTCTCACTGAAAATGGAATTGCTGGATACCATTAATTACCCGTTCCACCCCGGTAAATTCAACAATGGAATAACAGAGGTACGCTGCACTTCAACCGTTACGCTCCTGAAAGGAAAAACCTGTTTCGAATTGAACCATGATATTGAAAACACAAAACAGACTACTGTTCCTTTTGAATATTGGACATGCCTGACCCTCGCCCCCGGTTCGGATCCCGAAAATACTTTCACTCCGGCTAATTCAGAAATAGTAGCCCCCATTGATTACATTTACCTTAAGGACGACTGGTGGAGCTGGATGGGAAATGCTGAGAAACCTGCGTATAACCAGGGAAACCACGTTTTCGAGTATAATAACCTGGCCATATACGATAACTGGGAGGATATGGGAATAGGGTATGCTTTTCCGGCAATGGAAGCAGGCTACTATGGTGTGATCAATCATGAGAACACCGAAGGTATATTCAGGGTTGCCGAAAATTCTGTCATTACCACCGGTATGAAATTCTGGACCTGGGGTGCAGACCAGGGACTAAATGCCAATCCTTTTGATTTTTATGATATCGCAAGGCCATACATTGAACTTTGGTCGGGGTTGTCATCTCAATTTTTCGAGGATGCCTATCTACAGCCCGACGAAACAATCTCAATCAAAGAAACTTACCTACCCACAGTCGGACTTGAGTCTGCAACCTTCGTCAATGAAGCGGGGGCAGTGCACCTGGATCATACTGCTGAAGGTGCAGAAAAACTTACTGCTTCAATTTTTATGACAAGTCCTGGTAATGATCATGAAGTGATCTTTTCACTAGAAGGTATGAACTCAATAACATTACCTGAGGGTGTTTTTACTTCAGATGCCGGTGAACCTGCTATTTTCAGCTTTTTTACAGATGATTACTCAATAGAGGACGGGGATTATACTTTTATAGCCAGGGTATTCGACAATTCAGGTTTAAAAACACTTGAAGCTTCCATACCGGTCAGGATACCTTACCAGTCGCAGGGAATTATGGCCTGGAGACAACAAACACCTAAATTGCTCAGGATCTCACCGAACCGTTACAAGATCGAATTCGTTGAGAAAAAGAAAAGGACTCTTTCGGTATTCGCTCTAAACGGGCAATTAATTGACAGAAAAAACATCTCAGGCAATGAAGCTTTCATACATGTTGAGAAAAAC
Source organism: uncultured Bacteroidales bacterium (assembly GCA_964644135.1). Lineage (GTDB taxonomy): Bacteria > Bacteroidota > Bacteroidia > Bacteroidales > JAGOPY01 > CAZMOK01. Next base: position 26,149 of record CAZXWD010000003.1, read on the forward strand.
GGCATTTATCTTTTAAATGTGAATGAAGGCAACCGGCTATACACGTTAAAACTGTTATTCTGATAGCCGGAGCTTTCTAAACTGTCATTAATCGTGTTTCTTATATTCAATATCTGCCGAGGTGATAACAAGAAGTGTCGTCAGGCAGGTGAGAAAATGTTAGCTAATTGTTATTACATTGATATAGTGCCTTTTAATCTGTTAATGATGTAGTATTGATGTAGTCTTTAATTGACAGTGTTGAGTTTTTGCGAATGCTGGATATTTTGGAATCGCACTTTTTGATATTTTCTTTGGGTCACTACATCACAAAAATTCAAAAATTACAATTATGAGAAAAAGAAATTTTCAATGGATTATCATGTCTTTCCTCCTGTTTGGGGTAGTCGCACTAGTCTCCCTCAATTCCTGTAAAAAAGATGAGGAGGAAGAACCCGAAGCGAAAGACCCGGTTGCAAGTTTCCAGTATGAAGTCAGTCCTGACAATTTCCTGGAAGTCACTTTCACCAATTTCTCCCAGAACGCCACAAGCTATCTTTGGGACTTTGGTGACGGGGAAACTTCAACTGAAGAAGATCCCGTACACGTGTATGCCGAGGCAGGTGATTACACTGTAAAACTAACTGCCACAAATGATGCAAGCGTAAGTGCCGATTACTCGCAGACAATTACGATCACCGATCCGGATGAAGCATACAAACTTCTGACCGGAGAAGTTTCGAAAACCTGGAAGTTATACAGGGAAGGTGTATCCATGTCATTAGGCGAGAATGCCAGCAACCCGGCAAATTGGTGGGCCGGCCTCGAAAATGATGGTAAAAGACCTTGTTTATATTACCAGGAATTCACCTTCTTTTTCGACGGCACATATGAATTTGACGACAACGGCATGTTCTGGGGTGAATTTGGTGTTTTCGACGGTAAGTGGAACTTTGAGATCTGCTTTGAAGCCACTCCGGAAAACATGATCAACAAGGATGATGTGGATGTAAGCGCATGGCTTTCAGGCGTGCATTCTTTTACCTATGATCCTTCTGCCGGCACAGCAACTCTTGAAGGGATGGG
>CAZXWD010000003.1:27313-56371 GCA_964644135.1 uncultured Bacteroidales bacterium
GTCCGCAATTTTGTTTTCAATTAGTTTAATAATGGTTTCGGGAGCTATGTTCCAATTAGGTGATCATAGCTCCCTTTTCTAGCCCTTTATGAAAGTATTGAAGAATAATAAGATTCTGTTAGCAATCCCATTTATTGTATTCTTGTTTTCTTTTTGCGACAAACAGGAAGATAATGGAAATACAGGGGACCCGAAAAACCTGACCATTAAAATTCTTTCAATAAACAAGGAAACCGGTGAGGTTTCGATACAGGCAACCGCTGAGAACGCAGTGCAATATCAGTTTTACCTGGGTGAATCTGAAAACCCCGAGGAGATAAATGTTACAGGATTATTTGAATATACTTTCGAAGAAGAAGGCGAATATACCATTGTTGTAAGGGCTTACGGAGAATCTGGCAGGTATCTGAAAGAGAGTAAACAGATATCTTTAACCTCAGAGGAAGAACCGGATCCTGTTCCACTTAGTAAAGGCTATTTCACTCCGCTCGAGTATGAAGGGTATACACTGGTATGGCAGGACGAGTTCAATGGAAACAGCCTGGATACAGAAGTCTGGGATTTTGAAATAGGAGACGGATGCCCGAATCTGTGCGGGTGGGGTAACAATGAGCTTGAGTACTACAGGACCCAAAATACTACCGTAGCTGATAGTGTACTTACGATAACAGCCAAAGAGGAGAGTTTCGGAGGCAGAAATTACACTTCTTCACGAATAATCACACAGGGCAACAAATCTTTCCAGTATGGAAGGATCGACATAAGGGCATTACTGCCCGAAGGCCAGGGACTTTGGCCCGCCCTTTGGATGCTCGGCGAAAATATCAGTTCAGTAGGCTGGCCTAGATGCGGTGAAATCGACATTATGGAGATGATCGGTGGCGACGGCAGGGAAAACCAGGTTCACGGCACTGTCCATTGGGATGACGGTGGAAACCATGCGAATTATGGTCAAAGCTATACCCTTCCATCCGAAACCTTTACAGACGCCTATCACGTATTCACAATAATTTGGGATGAATCCTTTATTAAGTGGTACGTCAACGACCAATTATATAATGAAATTTCTATAACAGATTCCGGAATGAGCGAATTCCATCAGCCGTTCTTTTTCATTTTCAATGTGGCTGTTGGCGGCACATGGCCGGGAAATCCTGATGCTACAACCAAATTTCCCCAGACAATGAAAGTGGATTACGTAAGGGTTTTCCAGGAAGAATAAAACCTTCCACAGTTTTTCTGCTTCATGAACAGGGTTACAATTCCCAGGAATTGCAATTTTCAAATCATCATTAATTAATAGCTGATCAAATGAAAGTATTACTCTACAAGATTATTATGTCTGCTCTGTTCATTTGTTTCGCCACAGGTGCTATAGCCCAATTCACAGTCACCGGAACGGTGACAGATGAATCTGACCAGATGAGTATCCCTGGTGCAACAGTGATCGAAAAAGGCACATCAAATGGTACCATCACTGATATTGATGGCAATTTTAGCTTAACCATTTCAAGTGAGAACGACACGCTCAAGTTTTCCTATATCGGATATGAAACACTTGAGATCCCGGTAATGGGCCGTTCCAACCTGAACATCGAAATGCGGTCTGAATTCACAGAATTGGACGAAGTGGTTGTGATCGGTTACGGCGTTCAGAAGAAAAAAGTGGTAACCGGGGCAATCTCAACCGTTGAAGCAGAAGATATACAGAAGATCCCGGTGCTCAGGGCCGAACAGGCAATGCAGGGCCGGACTGCAGGGGTACAGGTAACCCAAATGTCGGGACAGCCGGGTGAATCACCCACCGTGAGGATCCGTGGCGCCGGAACCACCGGGGATGCCGACCCGCTGTATATTGTTGACGGCATGCCGGTGAGCAATATCGATTACCTGAACCCGAACGATATTGAGTCGATCGATGTATTGAAAGATGCTGCTTCTGCAGCCATATACGGGGCCAGGGCAGCCAACGGTGTGGTACTTATCACCACTATTAGCGGCGGTAAAGGAGAACCCGGGAAAATGAACCTCACATATTCGGGTTATTACGGTATTCAGAATGTTTCGAAGACAATACCAATGCTGGATGCTGAGCAATACATGATGCTGCAAAATGAAGGGGCAAGGAATGCCAATCAAACCGAGCCATTCGACCTGAATGAGATTCCTGACCATGACACTTACTGGCAGGATGAACTTTTCCAGAGCAATGTTCCGATAATGAACCATGATATTGATGTTACCGGGGGAAATGAGGTTTCGTCTTATGCTGCCTCTCTCTCCTATTTTTCCCAACAAGGTATAATCGGTGGTGAAAAATCCCAGTTCGACCGTATCACTGCAAGGTTTAACAGCCAGCACAAAGTAAAAGAGTGGTTCACCTTTGGAAATAACTTTGCTTATTCTAACATAGAAAGAAAGGGAATAGCCAGCAACACTTCATTCAATGGAGCTTTCAGCAGCGCATTGAACCTCGACCCTCTCACCCCGGTTTACGAAACTGATCCTGATGAACTTTCTACGCCTCCTTACTCAAATAACCCTGTAGTAACAGATGAAAACGGAAATGTATATGGCATATCAAGACTGGTCAGCGGAGAAGTGGTCAATCCTTTGGCACTGATGGAGATCCAAAATGGCAATACAAGGGTTGATAAAATCGTAGGCAACATCTTTGGTGAACTGAAAATAATTGAAGGGCTTAAATTCAGGACGAATTTTGGTATTGACCTGGCATATGTCAACTACGACTCATATACACCTCTATATTTTCTAAACGGGGCCCAGAATAATGTAGAAAAAACATCAGTCTACAAGAGTGTGGAAAGGTATTTCAATTGGCAGTGGGAAAATACCCTGTCATATACCAAAAAGATAGGCGACCACCAGTTTTCAGCACTGGTTGGAACCACAGCCTATGAAGAGAATTTTGAAAACCTTACAGGTTTCAACGCAAAGGTACCTCTTACAGACCCGGACAATGTTTACCTGAATATGGCTACCGACACAGCCTGGGTAGCAACCGGCGGAGCCTCCGCTGCAGCCCTTTTCTCCCAGTTCGGAAGGATTACCTATGACTATAAAGGAAGATATGCTTTCACCGGCATTCTTCGCCGCGATGGTTCTTCCAGGTTTGGTGCCAATAACAGGTATGGTATATTCCCTTCGGTTGGTGTTAGCTGGCTTCTTAGCGAAGAACCTTTCATGCCTGACCTCGGGCCTGTCAATTTTATTAAGTTCAGGGCTTCATGGGGCATCAACGGAAACCAGAATATTGGCAACTACCAGTATGTATCTACCATTGATAAAAGCCGGGGGTACATAATCGGAGGAGGACGACTCACAGGTTCCTCCCCATCCTTTATTGAAAACGCCGATATCAAATGGGAAGAGTCGGAACAGCTTGATATCGCCATTGACCTGGGCCTGTTTTCAGACCGGTTGACTGCCACATTTGATTACTATGTAAAAACCACTAAAGACCTTCTTGAAATAATTCCAATTCCAGGCCATGTGGGCAATGACCCACCTTTTGCCAATGTTGGAAGTGTGCAAAACCGCGGTGTGGAAATGTCGGTCAACTGGCGCCATTTCGTAAGTGGGGTTAAGTATTCAGTCGGGCTGAATGCTGCCTACAATAAGAATGAAATGACTAAGATCGGTAACGAAGAAGGTTACATCAATGGCGCAAGCTGGGCAGTAGCAGGTGTAATTACACGCGCCCAGGAAGGCCTCCCCATTGCCTATTTCTATGGATATCAGACCGACGGACTCTTTCAGAATGAAACGGAGATCTTCGAGCATATAGGGTCTAATGGTGAACTATTGCAACCACAGGCTTCGCCGGGAGATGTCAGGTTCGTGGATGTAAACGGTGATAATGAAATAACACCCGAAGACAGGACATTCATCGGAAATCCAACCCCGGACTGGACACTCGGATTCAATGGTTCAGTTGAATTCAAAAATTTCGATTTCTCGATGCTTCTGACAGGAGCCTTCGGACAAGAGGTCTTCAATGGTTCCCAGCGTCAGGACCTCAGTTTCACGAACAGGACAACCGAGATACTCGACCGTTGGACCGGTGAAGGCACATCAAACGAAATTCCCCGGTTCACATGGAGTGATGTCAATAATAATTACCGGGTATCAGACCTGTATATCGAGAATGGTTCTTATCTGAGGGTTAAAAATGTACAACTTGGATACACCCTTCCCAGGAGCTTTCTCGATAAGATAAGTGCCGCAACCTGGCGCTTCTATGTTTCCGCCGAGAATTTATACACCTTCACCGGCTATAGCGGTGCAGATCCCGAGATTGGGGCCATGAGCTCTTTTGATATCGGTATCGACAGGGGTATCTATCCGCTTGCCAGGATATTCAGGTTTGGAACAACTATTTCATTTTAACAGGAAAATTAAGGTACTATGAAAAAATATAGAATCATATTTGTTATTTCACTGGCTTTTGCTTCGTTCTTATATTCCTGTAAAAAGGAATTCCTGGAACGGTCGCCGCTTGACCAGGAAGTATCATCAAATTTTTACCAGACAGAAGAGGATGCCATGCAGGCACTGGTTGCCGTGTATGATGTTCTTGGATACCAATCAAGCCCGGGTGTTTCCTGGGCCCCTCTCATCACGGTCTCTGATGTTTTATCGGATGATGCTTATGCTGGGGGAGCCGATGCAAACGACGGTAAGGATGAGGATGAACTGAACAAATTCAACATCCCAACAACTAATTTACTGGTCCATGCAACATGGCTCAAGAACTACACAGGAATATACAGGGCAAACCTTCTGCTGGAAAAGATAGGTGATATTGATGCCCCTGAAGAGTTCAAAACACGCATCATTGCAGAATGCAAGTTCCTCAGGGCATACTTCTATTTTGAGCAGGTGCGCTTTTTTGAAAACATTCCCCTGCTTACCAGCACCATCAAAGGACCTTCAGAATACGATCAGCCACAGGCGCCCCCTGAAGATGTCTATAACCAGATCGCCCTCGACCTGGTGGATGCCATCAACGATCTTCCCGAACTGATCACAGCACATGATGCCGGAAGAGCAAGCAAATGGTCTGCACAAGCACTGCTGGCCCGTGTATACCTCTTCTATAACGGGGTGTATAATACTGAGCTCCAGGCGGGAGAGCAGGCAATCACCGGATCGGTTGTCCTCAGCTATCTCGAGGATCTCATCAATAACAGCGGCCACGACCTGTTCCCTGATTATGAGACCAACTTTAAGCTTGCGGGAGAATATGGTATAGAATCCGTATTTGAGATCTCTTACGGGGATACACCTCCCTGGTGGGACTGGGAATATGTCCGCGGTGGCGAAGGCAACCTGGCGGCACAAATGCAGGGGCCGCGTGTTACCAACTCCGACAACTGGAACAGGGGCTGGAGCTTTGGTACTGTCAGCCAGAAACTGGTTGACGACCTTGAAGGAGACCCCAGGCTGTATCACACTGTGCTATTCCAGGACAGCCTCGATGGTGACCTGGTTAAAGGTTATCAGCATACGGGATATTATTCAAATAAGTATACCTCAGATGCTGAACACTGGGGCGCCGATGGTCAGTTTGAGCTAAACAGGACCTGTAACCACCGTGTGATCAGGTTTTCAGATGTTCTTCTTATGGCAGCCGAACTTGGCAGCGGAAACGCCCAGCAATACCTCGACCGTGTCCGCCAAAGGGTAGGATTGCCCAGCGTTCCCGCAACAATGGAGAATATCATGAGGGAAAGACGGCTTGAGCTTTCGCTTGAAGGCTTACGTTATTTCGATCTGATAAGACAGGGAATGTCCGTTGCAAGTGAAGAACTCACAGTAATTGGAGTCAGGGGGCCCGACTACATCGGCGACCAGGTACTATTTGACGTAACTTTTAATTCAGCTACAAGAGGGTTCCTGCCAATCCCCCAGACCGAAGTGGACCTCTCTGGCGGTACTTTCAAGCAAAACCAGGGATATTAACCTGCCGGAGCCCTGTTGTTGAAACAGGGCCAGACAGTTTAAAACAGGCAAAAAATAACAGTTGATATCAATGATTAACAGATAATACTTTGTCATTTAGGATCTTAAATATTGCTGTATTTCATATTCTGTTTCTCTTGATTGCGTTTATATTCTCCGGGTGTTCGGGAAATATGGAAAAGGATGATGAAAAGATCGAAAAGCTCCTTGGCAGGATGACCCTCGAGGAAAAGATAGGGCAGACACAGCTATATCACAGTCCCGGAGGCACTGAGATGTCGGGCCTGAAGGATATAATTAAGAAGGGACAGGCCGGAGCAGTACTTAATGAAACAAGGCCCGAAGTAATTCTTGAATTGCAAAAGGCCTCAATTGAACAAAGCAGGCTGGGAATTCCCTTGCTTTTTGCCAGAGACGTGATCCATGGCTTTAAAACGATCTTTCCGATCAATATCGGCCTCGCAGCAACATTTAACCCTGACCTGGTCAGGCAGGGAGCTGATGCAGCTTCTGTGGAAGCTGCCAGCGCCGGTGTAAACTGGAACTTTGCACCAATGGTGGATATTGCCAGGGATCCGAGATGGGGACGGATGGCCGAAAGTTTCGGGGAAGACCCACTGCTTGTTACGAAAATGGGACTTGCGATGACGGAAGGTTTCAGGGGGGAGGGCGAAAAACCCCGGATGGCTGCCTGTGCCAAGCATTTTGCCGCTTACGGAGCTTCCGAAGGTGGCAGGGATTATAACACTGCCAGCGTACCTGAAGTGGAACTCTGGAATATTCACTTCAAACCTTTTATGGCATTGAATGAAGCAGGTATATCCACCTTCATGACAGGCTTTAATGAGTTGAACGGGATACCTGCCACAGGAAATGAATTCCTTTTACGGGATGTACTGAAAGATCGCTGGGATTTCCGGGGTTTCGTTGTCAGCGACTGGGCTTCGGTAACGGAAATGCGGGCACATGGCTTTGCGGCTGACGATAAGGAAGCTGCTGCCAAGGCCTTGAAAGCAGGGCTGGACATGGAAATGGCTACCCACTCGTACCGGAACCATTTGATCGAACTCATCGAATCCGGCGTTGTTACAGAAGAAATGCTAGATGATGCAGTAAGACGGATCCTGAGGGTCAAATTCGAACTTGGGCTGTTTGATGAGCCCTATAATGATCCGAATGAAGCTATCACAAAACCCCCGGCCGAACACTTCAATATGGCGAAAGAATCGGCTGTTCAGAGCCTTGTTCTGCTCAAGAACGAGAACAATACACTTCCTCTTGAGAGCACAAACAAGATAGCTGTCATAGGCCCCATGGCAGATGACAGGTATGAACAACTCGGTACCTGGATATTCGACGGCGATACGAACTTAAGTATCACTCCTTTAATGGCATTCAGGGAAGCACTCGGGGATGACCGTGTAAGTTATGCAAAAGGCCTGGAAACCACCAGGTCATATAGCCGTGATGGATTTGAAAGTGCCAGGCGTGCCGCCAGGAATGCTGACGTATCAATAATCTTTGCCGGGGAAGAATCTATAATCACAGGGGAAGCACACAGCCGGGCATACCTAGACCTGCCCGGTGCGCAGAATGAACTGATTAAGGAGGTGTCTGAAACCGGGAAACCACTGGTACTCGTTATAATGACACCCCGGCCGCTGACCATTGGTGAAATATCAGAATATGCAGATGCCGTAATTTATGCGTGGCATCCCGGAACCATGGCCGGCCCGGCGCTGGCAGACGTGTTACTCGGTGTTGAATCGCCGTCAGGTAAACTGCCTGTAACCTTTCCCAAAGCCGCAGGTCAGATACCTATATATTACGCTCATAAGAATACAGGCCGGCCGCCCAGTGAAGAGTCTTTTGTGCATATTGACGATATCCCCGTGAGAAGTTTCCAGACTTCCATCGGAAATACCAGCCATTACCTCGATATTGGTTTCAAACCGCTGTACCCTTTCGGTTTTGGCCTCTCGTATACTGAATTCGATTATTCGGACCTCCAGCTATCTTCAGCATCCATTGGCATCGATGATACCCTTTCAGTCACAGCAACGGTAACAAATTCCGGTGCCTATGACGGACACGAAGTTGTACAGCTTTACATCCGGGATATGGTGGCATCCGTCACAAGACCGGTAAAAGAACTGAAAGATTTCAAAAAAGTCTTTCTGAAGGAAGGTGAAACCCGCATAGTTGAATTTGATTTAACGGCACACCAACTTGGTTTCTATAATAAAGACGGGAATTACCTGATCGAACCGGGAGAGTTCAAGGTATGGATCGGGGGTAGTTCTGAAGCAGAAATGAATTCGATATTTAAATTGATCCGGGAATAAAATGAACGAAAAGCAGAAATACACTATCAAGGTATCCCTTATAGTTGCTCTAGGCGGCTTTCTGATGGGATTCGACGCCTCAGTTATTTCCGGAGTGGTGAAATTCATTGAGCCTGAGTTCGCCCTGTCAAAATTACAGTTAGGCTGGGCTGTCAGCTCACTTACCCTTACCGCAACCCTCGCAATGATGGTGGCAGGGCCTTTAAGCACTGCCTATGGCCGTAAGCCCGTACTGAAGATCACTGCGGCGCTCTATGCGGTTTCAGCCCTTGGTTCGGCACTTGCTCCTGATTTTATAACACTGGTGATAGCCAGGATGATCGGTGGCATCGGGGTAGGCGCTTCATTGATCATTGCGCCGATGTACATCGCTGAGATCTCACCCCCCACCCTGCGTGGAAGGATGGTGTCGTTCAACCAGCTTAACATTGTACTGGGCATATCAATAGCTTTCTTCACCAACTATCTTATCCTCAGGCTTGGGGATTCAGATTTAGCATGGACAAAAATGTTGCTGCTAGATGAGCACCAGTGGCGGTGGATGCTTGGCCTCGAACTATTGCCCGCTGTCTTATACTTCACTTTGCTCTTCATAGTTCCGGAAAGCCCAAGATGGCTCATAATGAAAGAAAAAGAAGTTGAAGCCCTTAAGATATTTAAACGGGTATCCTCCGAGCAACAGGCGCTTCGTGACATAGAAGCTGCCAAAGCAAGTCTCTCCGAAGATACCGGGAAGAAGAAAGTACGCGTATCAGAATTGTTTAAGCCCTCGTTGAGACTGGTTCTGACAATCGGCCTTATTATTGCCGTAACTCAACAAATTACAGGCATCAATTCAGTATTCTTCTATGCCCCCATGATCTTTGAGCAATCGGGCATAGGTACTGACGCCTCTTTTTCACAAGCCATACTGGTCGGGCTCACAAACCTGGTTTTCACAGTGCTTGCAATACTTTTTATCGACCGTTTCGGACGTAAGATCCTGCTCGCTTTCGGCCTTTCAGGAATTGCCATAAGCATGTTCATCCTTTCTTATGGCTTTAATTCTGCAACTTATAGCTTATCTGAAGAAACCCTCACAACATTGCCCGCTCATATTGACAAAGCAAAAGCCGAAAACCTCTCGGGAAAGACCTATAACAGCGATGTGGCCTTCAAAAGGGCAATAGAGGAAGAATTTGGCACTGTTGAGTCAAAGAAAGTGGAATCAGGACTGATAACGGCAGCCATAAAAATGAATTCCTTGCTTATCCTGTTGGGTATCATCGGTTTTGTGGCATCGTTTGCCATTTCCGTCGGGCCTGTTATGTGGGTCCTGTTTTCAGAGCTGTTCCCGAACTATGTGCGCGGGCTGGCAATCTCGCTGGCCGGGTTTGTCAATTCAGGGGTAAGTTTCCTTGTACAACTTATCTTTCCCTGGGAACTTTCGGTATTGGGAAATTCGATGACCTTCCTTATTTACGGACTCTTTGCCGTTATAGGTCTCGTATTGCTTATGTGGCTTTTACCTGAAACCAAGAATAAATCACTTGAAGAACTGGAGGTCTTGCTGGTACATAAAAAGAAACCAACGGGAAACATAGCAAGACATCTTAAATAACCAAAAGAATTGAAATAATTGAAAAAAATATTATTGATGAGAAAGTTAATAAACATCGTCCTTCTGTCAACCATCCCATTTATAATTGCATCGTGCCATTTCAGAAATGCAGAGGAAAATCCACCCGCACCGGCAAAAGTTGAACTGGTAAAGGAATCAGATAAGTACACGCTGATGGTGAACAATGAGCCTTTTTATATTAACGGTGCAGGGCTAGAAGGCGGAAGTATCGAAGAACTGTCGGATCACGGCGGTAATGCCATGAGGACCTGGCGGACAGACAATATGTTCAGGACCGGCCAGGAGGTGCTGGATGAGGCATATGCAAACGGTATCATGGTATGCATGGGAATCGAAATAGCCAGGGAAAGGCATGGATTTGATTACAATGATTCCGTTGCTGTGCGAGAACAGTTTGAATACGCTAGAAGTGAAGTATTAAAGTATAAAGACCATCCGGCACTGCTTGCCTGGGGAATTGGAAACGAATTGAACCTGCATTATTCCAATCCGAAAGTATGGGACGCAGTGGAAGAGATCTCACAGATGATCCACAAGGTTGATCCTAACCATCCCACAACCACTATGCTGGCCGGGGCACATAAGGACGTTGTTAACGAAGTTACCCTAAGGTGCCCATCACTTGATTTCCTGAGCTTTCAACTTTACGGCGACATAGTGAACCTGCCGAAATATGTTGAAGAAAGTGGCTACGAAGGAGCTTTCGTCGTATCCGAATGGGGCGCCACAGGGCACTGGGAAGTTGCCAGGACAGAATGGGGAAGGCCTATAGAACAAACCAGCCACGAAAAAGCAATGGCCTATAAAGAGAGATATGAAAAAGTGATTGCGGCCCAACCCGAACAATGCATAGGGTCATTTGTGTTTCTCTGGGGACAGAAACAGGAGCGGACCCCAACCTGGTATGGCATGTTCCTCGAAGGAGGTGAGAATACCGAATCGATGGATGTCATGCAGTACATGTGGACAGGCGAATGGCCGGAAAACAGGGCGCCCATGCTCAAAAAATTCCATCTTGAGGGTAAAACGGCATACGACAATGTAAAACTTAAAACAGGAACTACATACAATGCCGAAGTGGTTGTTGAAGATCCGGATGATGACAAGCTGAGCTATTCCTGGGAAATAATTCCCGAAGTGCCCGAAAATATGCAAAGCGACGGTGGGGACTTCGAACAGCGCCCGCTCAGCGTTATGAAGAAAATCTCCGACGACAGCGAAATTGCTTTCAAATCACCTGAAAACCCCGGACAATACAGGTTATTTATCTATGCCTATGACGGTCACAACAATGCTGCAACTGCCAATATCCCGTTCCTGGTTGTAAAATAAAAGTTGCGGCACTCTTTAAAAATAATCATGATCAGTTATGAAACACAAAGAACATGGCGGACATGGAGGCGGTATAGCCGCAAGAGAAAAAAAAGGACCCCTCTGGTATTTCCTGCCAGGTAAAACCGGTTCATTCTTAGCTCCTTATGCCGAATACATTTCAAGACTTTTTTTTCCCCTTATGAACACTTACGGAATGAAGTGTTCTGTTACACCTGAACTCAAGGGCGATATTTGCTCATCATTCCAGCACTACCTTACCGCAGCCACCGTAACTGAAGAACTTCACAGAAATGTCTCCGGGCGAAATTTCTGGGTGCATGTTCCCGGTTACGACCCCTGGTCCGCTGCCGGCAACAGCGCATTCCAGAAGAAAGATAAATGGTCGGACGAAGCGGATGAGTCTGAGGTAGAAGGACAAATAGGCGCTTTTGTTTCAAGAAGAAAAAACAGCAACCTCGGACTTGAAAGCGAGGTCACGGTATTTGTACCTGAGAGTGAGGATTTTGTGGAATTAATGCAGGTTCGCATTAAAAACACTTCCGATAAAGAGATTTCATTCATTCCAACATCGGCCACTCCCATATTCGGCCGTCATGCCGATAATTTCCGGGACCACCGGCAGGTAACAACAATGTTCCAGCAGGTATTCGTGGAAGAACATGGAGTAAGGGTGAAACCCCGTATCGTTCATGATGAAAAGGGCCATTCAGTAAATACAACCAGCTATGCGGTCCTGGGATTTGAAGAAGAAGGCGGTAGGCCTGAGGGTATTTGGGCAACTATGCCTGATTTTATTGGTGAAGGTGGCAGTCTCGATAACCCCGAGGCAGTTTACAAGGATCTGCCCGCCCCTGTTTATGAGCATCGAAGGGCAGACGGCAGGGAAGCCATTGGCGCCTTGCGTTATACAATAAAGACACTGAAACCGGGTGAAACCGCTGTATATGTCATCCTGCACGGTATAACAGATGATGAAAATGACCTAAGGCAATGGAAAGAAAAATACGGCAGCTCTGCAGGTTTTGACCGCTTCCTTCAAGATACGCTCAATTTCTGGCAAACCACTGTAAATTCAGTTTCATTCGAAACCGGAAAACCGGATTTTGACAACTGGGCAAAGTGGATATCCTTTCAGTTGAAATGCAGACAGATATTCGGCAATTCATACCTCCCCGATTTCGGATACGGAAGAGGAGGAAGAGGTTGGCGAGACCTGTGGCAGGACCTTATCTCCATTTTCCTTATAGATCCTGCAGGAGCCAGGGAAGAGATACTGAATAACTTCATGGGCATCAGGGTTGATGGCTCCAATGCCACCATTATCGGCACCAGGCCCGGTGAGTTCAAGGCCGACAGGAACAATATTCCCCGTACATGGTGCGACCACGGTGCATGGCCGGTCTTTGTCGTCGACTTTTACATTCAGCAGACCGGCGACACAGATATCCTTCTGCAGGAAATGCCATACTGGAAAGACATCTTTTCTCACCGCAGCAAGCAAAAAGATCCTATGTGGGAAGAGTCCCAGGGGTTCCGCCAGCTTGATGAAAGTGGTATTATTTATGAGGGAAGTATCCTCGAGCATATGTTATTGCAACAGCTTACTGCATTCTTCAATGTAGGTGACCATAACAACCTGCTGCTTGAAGGGGGCGACTGGAACGATACACTCGACATGGCCCGTGATAAAGGTGAATCGGTTTGTTTTCATAATTTCTACGGGGGCAATCTTTCCACCATTGCATCTCTCCTGGAAAAATTTCAAAAGAATGGCCGTAAAACGGTAAGCCTGCTAGCGGAAATTGTATTGCTTCTCGACAGGCTGCCGGGCGGGCAGAAAGTTGACTATAACATACCCGCACAGAAGCAAGAAAGGCTCAGCGAGTACTTTCAGAAAGTTCAACATACTGTTTCGGGGACTAAAGAAGAGGTAGATATTGCCAACCTGATCAAAGACCTCCGGGAAAAGTCGGACCATGTGGCGGACCATATCAGGAAAAATGAATGGCTGGAAACAGAAGAAGGCCTCGGTTTCTTCAATGGTCATTACGACAACAATGGCAGGGCCGTTCATGGCAACACTGTTAAGGGACTGCGCATGGACCTTACCTCACAGGTTATGCCGGTAATGTTCAATATGGCTTCGAATCAACAGGTGAAGGAACTGTACTCATCTGCCAGGAAGCACCTTGGCGACAAAGAAGCCCCAGGGCTGCGCCTGTGTACGGAATTCGACGAAATCGACCTGGATATCGGAAGGATCACAGGTTTTACCTATGGACACAAGGAACACGGAAGCAAATGGAGCCAGCAGAACATAATGTTCATGTACGGACTATATAAACGTGGCTTTGCACAGGAAGGCCTGGAACTTTTCGAGGACATCTATAATTTAAGCACCAATTCCTCCCGGTCGCTGGTGTTTCCGGGCATTACATCCTATTTTGAACCGGGCGACAGGGGAGCCTATGCCTATCTGACGGGCTCGTCCGCCTGGCTGCTGCTTACATTGACCACCCAGATCTTTGGCGTTGACGGCCTGTACGGAGACCTGCTGCTGCATCCTAAATTGAACAGTTCGTTCTTCGACCAATCAGGTCTTGCTTCGATCAGCCGGGGGTTCAGGGACCTGAAATTGACAGTGGAGTTTGAGAACAGTCAAAAAACCTCCTTCCCTGGTCATTACATTGAAAAGATCACAGTGAACGGTACTCTTTATGATACAGGTAAGGACAGGCAGCAATCAGCAGTCATACCCTATTCCTTCCTGAAGGAAAACAGCAGGGATAAGGTGTGTATTGTCAAAGTGACACTGGCACCTGCATAAGAGGTTTATGAAGATCGTGGATTTTAGTATTTCAGGACTTACTTCTTTACTATGACATACCTTGCGGTATCTTTTCCGTCGCTGATCCTGAGTATGTATGTCCCCACAGGCATTTCGCTGCCATTAAAACTGTGCTTTCTCATATCTCCTGAACCAACCATCATTTCGCTGTAAAAAACACGCCCGGAAATGTCAGTAAGAGTGATCTCAACATTACGGTTTTCCTCTGATGAGAACTCCACAGTAAGCTGATTTTCGAAAGGCACGGGATAAACCCTGATTTTCTCCCCATTAAGATATTCATCAATCGCCGTAACCGAAAAGGGTATAGTTGTAAGGTTGATAAGATTGCCTGCCTTGTCCTTTACATTGAAAACAGTGAGCTCGTATTGCTCCTCAGTCATTTCGGTGACGGTAAGGTTTACCATTGATTCATCCACTTCATCCTGGGTGGCATCCTGAACGGTAACGTTGTTGTTTACCGAATAGTTGGCGGTCATTTCCACACTGGCCTTATCCATCGGTTCTGAGTACTGAACTGCAATACTTGTGGCTGATGCAGCTTCAACAGTGTTGACAGTGGGTGCCTCTGTGTCTTCTATCGAGAACGGGACTGTCACAGTCTCCATAACATTATCATTAATGTCTTTAATGCCCTGAAGAGTGATCTCATATTCACCGGTGTCAAGTCCTTCAACTGTAAGGACAACCCTTGACTTTACAAAAGCGTGCTGGTTGGCAGCTTCTACAGTCACTCCATTACTGATCGAATAATTATCTGTATTCTCGCTGGAAGCTTCATCGAGAGCTTCATTGAATTCAAGTTGCAGGGCTGTGTTGTTGAGCACGATGATATCCATTAACAGCGGACCGGTAATATCATTGGCAGGCTGGACATCTTCATCGTACCTGAGCTCTATTTTCCACTCATCGAAGTCGTAATTCAGCGGACCTGTTATCTTGTAGGCCTCTCCCAATTCCGGTTCGAATTCAAAGATTGCAGTGTTATGGATCAGCAGGTTACCTGTTACATCGGTCACTGTCCACATATAAAAATTGGCCTGGTAATTATCATCCGTGCAGGTTGCATTGTCAATCTGTACCAGAACACTTTCATAGGCCTCACCTGCATCGGCAGCCATGATGAGCGAGGGTTCCGGGAGTTCATTGTCGGAAGACACAAAATAGTAGTCCGTAACATTCTTCATTTCTGTCTTATCGAAATATTCATCAATGGTACCGGTAATGATGACACTGTCACCAATGCCGGGGTTCCTGCCCTGGTCGTAGATGAACAGGCCGTTCCATTCACCCTCTCCATCCTGGATGTAATAGTTCTCTCCGAAATTCGCAGTCACCACTCCGGTGGCGCTCACAACCTGTCCCTGGAATGGCGATACTTCGGTCTGCCCCTGGATATCGTAAATGGAAGTTATGGTACCATTGAAGGTCTTTCTCACAAAGTAATTATACACGGCCGTCTGGTTGGTATCCACCCCGTCGGTGGCCCAAACGCTGAAATGAACTGTCTGACCTTCACCATACCCGGGTATTTCGGCAGTGAACATGCTGCCCGATCCTTCCAGGTCGATGCTGTTTTCGAGGTTGTTCCATTCAAGGCCGTAGAGGATCTTTGCCTCTGTTATTGATCCCTGCGCAGAGGTAATTTCAGCAGTGATGCTTACAGGTTCATTGCCTTCCGGTATTTCAGGGTTAGCCGCCACTGCATTGATAACAACTGTTGCGGCAACGTCATCCCCCCATATAAGGTTGGCCAGATGAGGATTATCTATGAACGGATTACGGTTTTTTTGATAGTTATAGATCACGTTATTCCTGTTCATCTCGAATTCATCGGGCGGGTCCTGCATGTTCCATTGCAGCAGGGTTGAAAGTTTGCCATGCTCCGGCTCAGGAAACGTGTTCAGGTAATCAACCACCTCCAGGTCTAGATCACCATTCTCCCCTTCATAGCGGGTATCCATATAGAAAAGGATACGGGCTATATCACCTTTGACTTCGTCCCTGGGCTCCCAGCTCTCATTCGTATAATAGCATCCGGTAGCTTCAGGGTGCTGGGTTCCCCCGTTGTCAAAGTCGAGGTTGCTCCTGTCGGCATTGACCGACATATCCACCGGCTTCAGGTTATGGACATCCCCGTCCATGGGCATTATGTCGCTGAAATTCCCGTGCGACTTGGCCCATACGTGCTCACGGTTCAACTGGTTGCCGCCTATTCCGTAATCATCATTCGGGTGTGACCTCCCTGTATAGACCATGATCACATTGTCAGGGTTTTCAGGGTCGGCATCCGACTGGCGGAAAATGTATTTCGAGGAGAAATAAGAGTACTCGGTGTGGCCGCTGACAATATCATTCAGCGCCGACTTCAGTTCATCGCCCTCCTTTCCGTCTGTCCCGTTATAATAGCCGGCAGGCTGGGAATACATGATCGCACTGGTGAGCAATAAAATTGAAAGGAAATATAGTTTCTTCATTTTGATAGTTTTTGCTGTTTGGCAGAGTTAAATACTGTTTTATAAAGTGACCTGCAAAGATATATTAAAGCGTCTTCCCAAACCCATAAATACACCGGCCGAATTGGCATTGAACAGATCACTGTCGACAGTGAGGTACGGGTCGTTATTCTGGGCATCTGTTATGTGGATCTCATCAAGGACATTCAGTACGCTCCCCCTTACCTGCAGCCTGACTTTCTTCACCATAAAGGAATAGCCTGCATGGAAATCCAGCAGGTAGTATCCCGGTATGTTCCACGACTGTCTTGGGTT
The DNA here is from genome assembly GCA_964644135.1 of uncultured Bacteroidales bacterium. Classification (GTDB taxonomy): domain Bacteria; phylum Bacteroidota; class Bacteroidia; order Bacteroidales; family JAGOPY01; genus CAZMOK01. The sequence continues at coordinate 44,219 of CAZXWD010000003.1, forward strand.
ACCGTCTTCATCAAAGGCCCATGGATTTTCTTCGGTCTGGTAATCAAAGGGGTTGAACTCTGAAAAGTGTTTGGTAAACAAAGTAAAAACCCCTTTCACATAGAGGCCCCTGATGATCTCCCACCTGAGGCTCTCCCTGTTCTGTATCTGCGCAGCATCACCAACATGAAGCCCACGGGCATCAAAAGGAACAGCCCTCTGGAATATGCCATTATCATCGTACACCCGGGCAGTATCCCTTGATGTCCAACGCCAGTCACCGATCGATAAAAGGCTTTCAAACAAAAGGTTGTCAAGAATCTTATAGGCAAATTCAAATTCAACACCCATGTGGCGTGCATCCATATCATTGATATTGACCCTGAAAGTATTACCGGATTCGATATCGGTATATGAAAGTCCCCTGTCGGAAGGCTTGTTCCTCCAGACTGTGTAATATCCGTTCACATTAAATGTATACCTGGGCTTATAAATACTAAAACCGGCTTCAATAGCCTGTACTTTTTCATTCTCAATATTCCTGAAGAGGGTATTGTTGTAATCGAAAACGTTATTGAACCTTTGAGCTTTCGACAGGTAGCCCATGTTCATGAAAACATTGACAGATTCAGTGATATTATAGTTCACCCCGCCTTTAACTGTAAATCCCGGTATCCATTTCCAGTCGGTCTGGTTTGTTTCAAGCCCGGGTGAATTCATGTCATAAACGGTTCCGTTGTACTCTATCTCATCATCATGGCCTATCAGCAGGGTAGTGTCGCCAATTGTAAGGGTTTTTTTGATAAAATAGTCTATCCTCTTATAACCGGTATAGGACCCTGTGAGGTTAAGAAAAGCCGTAAGGTTTCCGCGGCTGTATTTCACCTGCCCGAAAAGGCCTCCCCACCTTACCAGGCCGTCATTGTTGTATCCTATTTTATCACCTTCATACTTTTTGATCGTATCAGACTCATTCTGGTTTCCGTCGTCGGTATAGAATTTACCCCCGAACAGGTCGGCAACCTCCCGGTAATGTTCTCCCTTGTAGCTCCTCAGGTCGATACCCCCTGAAACTTCGAACTGGTCATTTACCTTATAATCGAATGTTGAAAGGAGGCCATACCAGATATGGTTGTTCACCGCATTCCTCATTATCTCCGATGATTCCTGTTCCTTGTTGAAATAAGGTGGTGTAAGGTTTTTATTTGAATTGTATTCTGACTGAAGGTTCTGCTGATAAGTTTTCTGATCAAAGACCGGTGTGGTGGAAAAAGATCCTCCGCCTCCATTACCCATTGAAAGGTAAAGAATATTGGAAATATAGAGTTTATCACTGGCCCTCCAGAAATCCCTCAGGCTGAACATGGGCTTGTGGTAATAATTGTAGGCAGTGCTTTCAGGTTCTCTACCAGGGTAGATGGTGTCCCCTTCAACTACATCGATCCGTTCGAGGTAGCCCCAGTTTGGGTTATACCTGAGCCCCATATCGATGGGAAGCCCAAGGTTTGACAGGCTGTCGATCCATGTATCGGTCATCCCTGCCTCTTTTGCAAATTCCCTGTCGTAGGTGGCGATGTGCCGCTTGTACCTGCGCTGCCCATGCTCCTGCGGCGCTCCCATAGCCGTGACACTTACGAGGTGATTGCCAAGTTCCTTATCAACCCTCAGGAAATAGAACCACCCTTCGGTCCAGGTCTGGTCCACCCAGCCGTCACCTCTCTTGTAGGAACCTGCCATGGTCACTCCCCAGCCTTTTTTCATCCTTCCCGAATTAAAGCCGAAGGAAGTCCTGAGGTACCCATTGTTACCCACTTCCTGCTTTGCTGTGATCATCTTTTTCTCTTCAATGCCTTTAGTGGCGATATTGATGGTCCCCCCAACAGAGGGAATTGCGAGTTTGGAAGCGCCGAGTCCCCGCTGCACCTGTGTGTACCTCATCACGACGTCCAGCCCGAACCAGTTCGACCAGTAGACCCATCCGTTTTCCATATCGTTCACAGGTATACCATCTAGCATTACTGCAACGTTCCGCTGGTTGAAGCCACGGATGTTTATCCGCGCGTCGCCGTCGCCCCCGCCCTGCTGTGTGGCATACACACCGGGCGTTGCATTGAGGATCATGGGGATATCCTGCGAGGCGAGCTCTTCCTGAACCTTGATCGCAGGGATATTGGTAAAGGCCACCGGGGTTTCACGGGTGCGGGCCACATCTCCTATAACTTCCACTTCGCTTAGGGTAACGTTTTTCAACTCAACGTCAAGGAAAACCTGTTTGTCTCTCAGCGTAACTACCCTGGTTTCTTTTTCGAAACCAACGTAAGAGAACTCCAGGGTATATGTCCCGGGCTCGAGTTCGAGCTTGAAACGGCCATCGATATCAGTGACCGTTCCCTTTCCCGGAGCGTATATTACATTTACACCAATGAGCAGTTCACCAGTGCTTCTGTCCCTGACGGCGCCCGAAATGGTTTGTTTCTGGGCCAAAAGGCTTAATGGCAGCAAAAAGGCACAAAAAAGAGCTATGAAAATTCTTTTCATCTGATAACCTTTAGGTTCAGGAATGCGGTTCCTGGAAAATTCATAAATCCGGAATGACAGCCAGCTTTATCTGAAAATCAGCTTTCTGGTTGCTTCCCGGCCGTTTTCGAGTGTCAGCCTTACAAAGTAAATTCCGCTTAACTCTTTGTTCAGCCTGCAGGTATATTCGCTCACCGGGGCATTGATCACAAACCTGCGGATCGATTCTCCCAGCAGGTTATAAACCTCTACCTGCGTGAAAGCAACTTCGGCGCTTACCGTAAACTGTTGCGCAGGTACCGGGTTGGGATAGATCTTGACCGATGTTTGAACTATCCTGTCTTCGATACCGAAAGTTGTACATTCACAATTGTGGAAACCGAGCGAATCGAATGTGTTCCTCGGAAGGGAATCCCATTCCATGTGCACCATGAAAACCTCGGGATTTTCAATAACGCCGTGACTTACTTCCGGTTTCCTTATCAATGTCTGGTTTTCCGTCCAGGAAAGCCAGAAAAGCGGCCCTACTATGTAATCAGTGATCGTATACTCTTCAAGGGTCCCCTGGTTGTTCCAGGTTATGGTTGTATCGGTGATATTTCCCCATCCTGTATCATCCGAAGTTATCGGGGGGCCTATCCTGCAAATGATGTCAACGATCTCGCCGGTGATCTTTTCGAGGGTTACACCGTCGTTCCCGTCGAAGTACATCATCTTGTTCACTTCATAAACCGGGCACACGAACAGATCGGCCTTCTCCTGCAAAGCAGAATCGACAGGAATCTCAAAACCTGTGCCGTTTGGATTCCGTTTATCCACAACAACCACAAAGGTGCTTTTTGGTTGTATGATCCCTTCGAGCTGAACAGCATTGGGGGTAAACCCGCCATTACGGTACCTTACAAGCTGGTAATCCGAAAGGTCGATGGGATTGTTGGTAGGGTTGTATATCTCCAAAGCCCGGTTATTCCCTGAGCCTTCCACATATTCAGAGATAAAAAGGTCTTCGCAATCCTGGGCCATTATAGCCAGTGAGGCAAAGATCATCACAAAAAGAGGTATAAGTTTTTTCATAGCTGAATTTTTATATGCATCCAATGGCAAATTTAATAATAATGTAAGCGCAAATTAACGGAAAATCAGGTTACCTTTTTGTTAATCGTCCATCCGGTCGGAGGGCTGTCAATCTATCTCCAGAACCACATCGCGTAAAGGTGACAACACGGCAATTCCACTATTGACCGAGGCAACATTCCTGAACGTGAGCCGCAGGCGTTCTTTCACCTGTTTCATCTGGCAACGGCCCGGATTGTCCCTTATATAGTCAATAATAGTTGAAAGGGCTTCTGACTGGTAAAAGGGTGAGTCAGGGTTGCTGACAAAATACCCGCTCATCCTGTTGTTTTTCAGGATGATCTTCTCAAATCCCAGTTCACGGGCCATCCACCTCAGCCGTATGGCATCGAAGAGCTCCTCTGTCTCCTTCGGTACAGGGCCAAAACGGTCGATCATTTTCTGCCTGAACTGTGTGAGGTATTCCTCCGATTCTATGTTGTCGAGCTCTTTGTAAAGCGCCAGCCGTTCACTGATATTGGTGACATAATTGTCGGGGATGAGTATCTCCAGGTCGGATTCTATCTGGCAATCGGTGACGAAATCCCTTTTCTTGCCCTCTTCTTTAAAAAGATCTTTGAATTCCCCGTCCTTAAGCTCCTGGATAGCCTCATCGAGTATTTTGTGGTACATCTCAAAACCTATTTCGGAGATAAAGCCACTTTGCTCAGCCCCAAGGATGTTCCCTGCACCCCGGATATCAAGATCGCGCATAGCTATGTTGAAGCCGCTTCCCAGCGCAGAGAACTCTTCAATGGCCTTGAGCCTTCGCCTGGCTTCCTGTGTAAGGACAGAAAGAGGCGGCGAGACCAGGTAACAGAAAGCCTTCTTGTTGGACCTCCCTACCCTTCCCCTTAGCTGGTGCAGATCACTCAACCCATAATTCTGGGCATCGTTGATGATGATGGTATTCACATTGGGTATGTCGAGCCCCGATTCAATTATGGTCGTTGAGAGCAGTACGTCATACCTCCCCCCGATGAAGTCGAGCATCACTTTTTCGAGTTTGGCCCCCTCCATCTGCCCGTGGGCAACGGCAACGGAAACACCCGGGACGAACTTCCTTATCAGGTTCTCAACATCGTGGATGTTCAGTATGCGGTTATGCACGAAGAATACCTGCCCTCCTCTCGATATTTCGTAAGAGATGGCATCCCTGATGACTTCTTCGTTGAAGGGCCTTATCTCGGTCTGTACCGGGTAACGGTTAGGAGGCGGGGTATTGATTATGGAAAGGTCGCGCGCGCCCATCAGCGAGAACTGGAGTGTCCTGGGTATAGGAGTTGCCGTCAATGTGAGTGTATCCACATTGACCCTGAGTTGTTTCAGTTTCTCCTTTGCGGAAACACCGAATTTCTGCTCCTCGTCGATAATAAGAAGGCCCAGGTCCTTGAACTTGATGTCTTTGCCCAGCAACCTGTGCGTCCCTATTAGGATATCGAGCTTCCCCTCCGCAAGTGCCTTCAGGGTTTCCTTCTGCTTCTTCTGGCTTTTAAAACGATTGATATAATCTATCGAGCAGGGGAACTCACCCAGCCGCTCCCTGAATGTGTTGTAATGCTGCAATGCAAGAATGGTGGTAGGCACAAGCACCGCCACTTGCTTACTTTCCGAAACGGCTTTGAAAGCAGCCCTGATAGCCACCTCGGTCTTGCCAAACCCTACGTCCCCGCATATGAGCCGGTCCATGGGATAGTCCTTTTCCATATCGGCCTTTACATCCAGGGTCGATTTAAGCTGGTCAGGGGTGTCCTCGTAAATAAAAGAGGCCTCCAGCTCCGTCTGCAGGTAGGTATCGGGCGAAAAGGCAAAACCTTCACTCTTCTTTCGCTCTGCGTAAAGTTTAATAAGATCCTTGGCAATATCCTTGACCTTCTTTTTGGTCCGGGCCTTTAGCTTGTTCCAGGCATTCGATCCCAGCTTGTCGAGTGAAGGCATCGTACCTTCCTTACCCACATATTTGGCGATCCTGTGCAGGGAATGGATGCTTACATACAACAGGTCATTATTCTTGTAGGTCAGGCGGATAGCCTCCTGGACCCTTCCGTTGTTCTCAATTTTTTCCAGCCCGTCGAACCTGCCCACGCCATGGTCAATATGGGTTACATAATCACCCGGGTTAAGGTTGTAGATCTCTTTTAAGGTGATGGCCTGCTGTGTACTGAAGCGCTCTTTGAGATGAAAACGATGGTAACGCTCAAATATCTGGTGGTCGGTGTAACAGGCAAGTTTAAGATCGTTGTCGATGAAGCCCTCATGAAGCGAAATACCCATTGTGGTAAAGTCAAAGCGATGTGCCTTTTCCCTGTTTCCTTCAATATCCTCGAAGATCGCGTAGATCCTTTCGATCTGCTTCGGGTTCTCGGAAAGCAGTACATTGGTGATCCTGTTCTTTGTATTCTCTTCGAGGTTGCTTATGAGAAGGTCGAAGTTCTTGTTGAACGAGGGTTGGGGCAACTGGTCATGCAAAAGGGTGTTGTCGCTGTTGAAATAGAAATGCCTGCCAAACTCCACAACCTTTATCTGTTCCAGGTCGCTTATGATCTCTTCACCTGTAACATAAAGGGCTGCCGGGGCCTGTTTTTCATTATCTTCCTCTTCGTTCTCAAACCGCTCTTCCGCCCTGCGGAATTCTTCATCAACCTTATCCCTGGCAAACAACACATTGTCAAACCATACCAGGCTGTCGCCGGGGATAAACGTAAGGAATGACGACCGGGTTTCTCTCACGGTCCGGTCCTGGACATTAGGCAGGATATTTATGAAAGAAAGTTGCGAAACAGATAGCTGACTTACCGGGTCGAAGGTGCGGAGGGAGCCGATCTTATTGCCGGAAAACTCAATCCGGTAAGGATGGTCATTGGAGTAGGCAAAAATGTCGACAATTCCTCCACGGAGGGAAAACTGACCGGGCTCGTAAACAAAATCCTCCCTTTCAAAACCAAATTCATAGAGCTCCTCCACTAACTTGTCGAGCCCGTATTCCTTGTCTTTTTTGACCTTGAGTACCTTTTTTGAAAGGAACTGCCTGGTGATCACCTTCTCGGTAAGCGCTTCCGAATAGGTCACCACTATCGTTTTCCGGGACGTCGTCCCTATCCTGTTCAGCACTTCGGCCCTTGAAAGAAGGTTGGTACTGTCGATCTCGTCCTCATTATAATGTCTTTTGAAAGAAGTGGGAAGGAACAATACCCTTTTCCTTTCATAGGGGGCCCCCTTTTCGCCGAAAAGCGATTCAAGGTCGTTGTAGAAATAGGCAGCCGTTTCCTTATCGGGCAAAACGATCACCTGAACGGTTTTGAGGGCATTGAAAAGGCCGGCAACGATTAGGGGCCTTGAGGAACCTACAAGCCCCTTCAGATGCAGTTTTGAGACAGACGGATCGTTATGGAATCCTATGATCCTGTCGCTGTTTTCGTGATTTGAGAATAGTTCCGTTAGTTCCCTGAGCTTCAAAATATACCTTTCAGATTATCGTTTACATTGCTGCAAGCAGGTTGACCGCAATCCCATTTGGACAATGCTGATCCCTTGCAAAATTATTACTTTTGGCTCTTATATGGAGTGTTTTACCGGATTGCTTTTTCAGCCGGGTCAATCGAACAAACTGAAGCAGTTATGAAAGTTCTCAAATTCGGTGGTGGGATAATCATCAGCCCAGACGCTGCCGAACGAATGGCAGCCATTATAAAGGATCACAGTGATGATGACCTTGTGATAGTGGTTTCGGCATTGAACAAGATGACCAATGCATTTGAGGATCTCGTGAATGCTTATGTGAACAATCCTGCTGCTGTTCAGGAGAAGCTAAAGATAATAAGGGATTATCATTTTTCTTTTGCCGGGGGGCTTTTTAAGGATAAAAACCACAAGATATTCAGGGATTTGAAGGGTATGTTCGCTGAGCTGGAAACATATATGCAAACTCCCACGGCGTCCTTTTACAACTTTGAATATGACCAGATAGTGAGCTATGGGGAACAGCTATCATCAGCCATTATCAGCCATGCTTTATCGAAGTTTGGAGTTGAGCACAAGCTTTTTGATGCCCGTGACCTGGTAAGGACCGATTCCCTTTTCCGTGCCGCACGGGTAAATAGGGAACTGACAGATGAGGCAGTACATGCGAATCTTTCAACCTACTTCAGGGAAGAAACCAGGAAAAAGAAAGTGGCGCTCACACAGGGTTTCATAGGTTCATCGGTGAAGAATGAAACAACAACACTTGGCCGCGAAGGGTCAGATTTCACAGCCGCAATTCTGGCGTTCGTACTCAATGCCTTTGAGGTCATCATATGGAAGGACGTGCCCGGAATACTGACAGCCGATCCTGTCCTTTTCAAAGATGCAAGGAAGATAGACAGGTTATCCTATCATGAAGCGATGATGATGGCCTATTACGGTGCCAAGGTAGTACACCCGAAGACAATCCGTCCGTTGCAGAGAAAAAACATCCCGCTATATGTAAGGTCCTTTTACAACCCCGGAGACGAGGGCACTAAAGTACACGGTGAAGCGGAAGATGTAAGCAAGGTAACTTCATTTATGGTTAAGAAAGATCAGGCCCTGGTATCAGTTTTTCCGTCGGAATTTTCGTTCATCACTTCCGAGGACATATCCAAAATATTCAGCTTGCTGCATAAATATGCCCTCTCAGTAAACATTATGCAGAATACGGCTTTCTGTTTTTCTTTCTGTATTACCGACAATATTGATAAAACAGTGGAATTACTGAAGAACCTGGATGCAAGTTTCAAAACCGACTGCACAAAAGGCCTTGAGGTCACCACAATAAGGCACTACACTGAGGAAGACATTGAAAAAGTGACTCGTGGAAAAAAAATATTAATGGAACAAAGAAGTTCCGATACCGTGCAATATGTCATCGAGTCTGACGAAAAGGATAATTAAATCACTCTGTGGGATAACTTTTTTTATCAGTAAAAACTCTTATTTTTGCCACCCTAAATCCAGTTAAATCAACTAATTGATCATGAAAGGTTCAGTAGCAATATTATGCGGGGGCGGTCCCGCACCGGGGATAAATTCAGTAATCAGTTCCGTGTCAAAGATATTCCTTAAGGACGGATACCGGGTAATAGGTATCCACGAAGGATATAAAGGCTTGCTTGCAGATGATCCGAACATTGTGGAGATTGACTTCCGCTTTGCCGACCAGATCAAGAACCAGGGAGGTTCTGCTCTGATGATGAGCCGTTATAAACCAAAGGACGAGGAGTTCACCACGCATTTCTTCATTAAGAACGATATCAGGCTCCTTATCACCATTGGTGGTGACGATACTGCCTCCACGGCCAACAGGCTTTCGAAGTTCCTCACCGATAACAACCATAGCATCCAGAACATCCATGTGCCCAAAACAATAGACAACGACCTGCCATTGCCCGAAGGACAGCCTACCTTCGGCTACCAGTCGGCAAAACAGGCCGGTGTGGAAATTGCCTCCACGATCTATGAAGATGCACGTACAAGCGGCAACTGGTTCATAATATCTGCCATGGGAAGGGAAGCAGGCCACCTGGCTTTCGGTATCGGTGCTGCCTGTCATTTCCCCATGATCATAATCCCCGAAATTTTCAATAAAGTGGAAATTACCTTCGACAGGATCACAAGGCTCATTATTTCAGCCATAATCAAGAGAAAGGTTGAAGGCATAGGTTATGGAGTGGTAATAGTGAGTGAAGGTGTATTCCATTTTATGACCGATGAAGAGATCGAATCATCTGATATAAACTTCACCTATGACGACCATGGCCATCCGGAGCTTGGAAATGTGAGCAAAGCCCATATCTTCAACATGCTGCTCCAGAAGGAACTGAAAAAGCTGGAAATAAATGTGAAAAGCAGGCCCGAAGAGCTGGGATATGAATTGCGGTGCATTCACCCCACCGCTTTCGATCTGATGTACTGCTCACTGCTCGGCTATGGTGTTAAAAAACTCTTTGACGAAGGTTATACCGGCTGCATGGTCACTTCTGACCCCAAGGGCGATGTGGCTCCGTTGTTCCTGAAGGATGTTGAAGACGAACACGGTAAGGTTAAGCCAAGGCTTGTCAACCTTGAATCACAAAAGACCAGGATCATTTACGAGGACGGGCTGCAATATATCGCCGAAGCCGACTACGAGGCAGCAAAAGCGTATGTTCCCAATCCCGAACATTACGATTTTAAGAAGATATTGGGTTGGTAGCAGGGCAGTCGGCAGTAGGCGGTAGGCAGTAGGCAGTCATTAATCATAAGCTGGCAGCAACTTAAGTTTAGCTATGAGTTCTTAAATTGCTACTTGTTATGATTTTGCGGGGTTAGAAGCGAAATAATGTTTGATACTTTTTCGTTGAAGAGTTTCACTGCATCCATAATAAGCCCTTTATCGCCTGGATACTCCGCCTCTTTGTTCATCAGCATCTTTCGGGTCTCTTCGCCGCAGGCATCGATATTTCCGGTAACCGTGGCATATTTGTTAAGAAAGATCGATTCAACGCTAACGGGAACGCTGTTCACAACCTGTCTTTTGTTCTCATCCACATACAGCACCTTTCCTTTTATCCTTGAAGCTTTACGCTGAAAATTCTCGGTTACCGTGCACCTGATCGTATCGGTCACGTTTCCGTTTTCGTTGAAGACATCTCTCTCTTCAATGTACCTCTCCGTTTTGAATTGTGGTTCAGTAACAGAAATATCATCCAGTATGATGCTTATGGTGAAATCATATTCTTTGGCCCTTTTATCTTCGGGTTTGGGCAGTACAGTTTCAAATGCGTTCTTGAACCTGTTCACAATTTCAGGATCGATCTTTTTACCGGTTTTGTTACGAACTTCAAGGGACAGGTTATTGGCCCCCTTCAAAACAGCCTGTCTGATCAATTGATCCAGGTCGCGGTACTCTTTATACATTTTTGCCACCAGGTACAATTCATCGTAAGCGAGCTGAGCCTCCGTTTTTTCGCCTGTATTCAGCAATTTGGTTGCGTGGGCATAAAAGAAGGCCGCAGCCTTTTTCCCGGCAGTCTCGATATCATTTGAATAATCCTTTTTTTCAAAGTTTATTGCTTCAAGTGACCGGGGTGGCAGTTTGCCTACCATTTCCTGTCGCTTCGATAACCTGCTGTACAGCAGGTAAACCTCATACCAGATGTCCGGCTTTCCACTTTCCTTCAGCTCATACAGATACGACAGGTCTCTTTTGTTGGCTTCGTGGTAGTAGAACGACAGCTTATCAAGCTGTTTCTTGCTTGAAGGGTACCTGAACACCTTATCAACCTGTTTTTCGAGCCTGGCATCCAGCTCGGAAACCTGCCCACGGACAATAAAGACCGGTAGGAGAAAAAGAATAAGCGCTATTGAATGTATCTTGTTCATTTTATAAATATTTAAACATTGACCGGGTCAATCGGAATGAAATCCCGTTCAATGTAGTAACTTCTCATAAATCATTACTTTTGCTCCAAATTTTGTGCTAAAACACATCATCTTTCAATAATTTTTTTAGATGTTTAAATTTCTGGTCGGGTTTATATTACGTTACCGGGTTGTCCATCTGATTGTAATTATCCTGGCCACAGTGTATATGGGTTACCGTGCAACTGAAGTAAGGTTGTCGTACGAGTTTGCCCAGATGCTGCCTCACAGCGATTCCAGCTTCATTGAATATGCTGATTTCAAGGAAACTTTCGGGGAAGACGGTGCAGTGATGTTTTTAGGCATCCGGGATGAATCTCTTTTCGAACTGGAAGAGTTCAATGACTGGTACGATCTCACCTATAACATTAAAAGCATCGGGGGTGTTGCCGAAGTTGTGTCGATAGCAAAGGCTTACCAACTTGTTAAGGATGACGAAGAAAAAAAGTTCCGCTTCGAACTGCTGGTCAAAGAAAAGCCCGAAAAACAGGAAACCGTCGACAGCCTCAGAAAGGTTATCTATTCATTGCCTTTCTACAGTGAGCTGCTGGTGAACCCTGAAACTCATGCAACCCTGATGCTCATCACCCTTGATAAGGATATGCTCAATACCAGCAGCCGGGTTGCCCTGGTTAACAGGATCAGGGACAAAGCTGATGAGTTCAGCGAGAACAACGATATCAAAGTCCATTATTCAGGACTCCCATACATACGGACCAAAACTTCTGAAAAAGTCAAAAAGGAGCTGATGCGGTTTGTGGTACTGGCCATGGTCATCGCATCGGTGATACTCTTGTTCTTTTTCAGGTCGTTCAAGGTGGTATTCTTTACCATGATCATTGTGGGTATCAATGTTGTATGGGTGCTCGGACTTCTTTCCATATTCGATTACGAGATAACGATACTCACTGGTATCCTTCCGCCCTTGCTCATTGTAATTGTAGTGGAAAACTGTATTTTCCTGCTTAACAAGTACCACAACGAATTCAGGATCCATGGCAACAAGATCAAGGCACTTTCGAGGGTGGTACAACGGATCGGCAATGCGAATTTTCTTACCAACACAACCACAGCCGCGGGTTTTGCTGCTTTTATCGTAACAGGGAACGATATTCTTGTCCAGTT
>CAZXWD010000003.1:56471-61871 GCA_964644135.1 uncultured Bacteroidales bacterium
CAGCCGCGGGTTTTGCTGCTTTTATCGTAACAGGGAACGATATTCTTGTCCAGTTCGGGATTATCGCCTCTCTCAGTATCCTCCTGGCGTATTTTTTCACCCTTTTTCTTATTCCCATTACTTTCAGTTTTCTCAACCCGCCCAGGAAACGCCATATCAGGCACCTGGAAGAAAGTAACGTAAGCAAGCTCCTTGAAAAGATCGTATATCTGGTACAAAACAAAAGGACTGCGATCTATATAATAACAGCCATTTTTGTAGGTACGGGCATAGTTGGTATTATGCAACTGCGCACTACCGGAAACATCGTTGATGATATTTCGAAGCGTGACCCTATCTATAAAGACCTGATGTTCCTCGAGGAGCATTTCAAAGGGGTGATGCCGCTGGAAATTTCCATTGATGCGAAAAGGAAAAGAGGAGCGATCAAGCTTTCGAGCATCGAGCGGATCGACCGGCTTCAGGATGTGCTTGAAACGTATCCCGAGCTTTCCAAGCCACTTTCCCTGGCCGAAATAGTGAAATTATCACGACAGGCCTTCTACAGGGGTGATTCGAGTTTCTTTGGCCTCCCGAATCAACAGGAACTGAACTTTATGATGCGTTATATGCCTGACCTGGGCGGTGATAGCAGAAACATCATGAACGCCTTCATCGACTCGAACATGCAGGTGACCCGCATAAGTGCACAGATGAAAAATATCGGCACATATGAGATCCAACGGATAAAAGATGACCTCCAACCCAGGATCGACAGTATATTCCCGTCCGACAGGTACGATGTTGCACTGACAGGGACAAGCGTGATCTTTCTGAAAGGCTCAAAATACCTTACCAGGAACCTTGCCATGAGCCTCCTGCTTGCACTCACGGTCATAGCCCTGCTTATGGCCCTGCTGTTCACTTCCACCAGGATGATACTGATCTCACTTGTTCCAAACCTGATTCCTCAGATCATGACGGCTGCCCTGATGGGGTTCCTTGCCATAACCATTAAACCTTCAACTATCCTCATTTTCAGTATTGCACTTGGTATTTCTGTAGATAATGCCATTCACTTCCTGTCCAGATATCGCTTATATTTGAAGTTCAATAACTGGCAGATCAAATCATCTGTGATTTCGGCGCTCAAAGAGACCGGTTACAGCATGATCTATTCGTCAGTGGTATTGTTCTTTGGATTCGCAATATTCATAACTTCTTCGTTTGGAGGGACACAGGCACTGGGCTACCTGATCTCGTTCACGCTGGTAATAGCGCTCCTGTCGAACCTTTTTGTACTGCCCACACTGCTTCTTTCGCTCGACAGAAGGATCACGACAAAAGCATTCAGCGAACCGCTGCTTGACATCTTTGACGAAGAGATAGATATTGAACTGGAAGAACTGGAGATTGAAGGGCTGGATACGAGGGGAAGCGCATGATCAGAATTAAAAGTTGAGAGCTGAGTTTTGAGATAATTGATAATTGTTAATCGATAACTGATAATTAATTTATGAAAGGGATTATTTTAGCAGGGGGGGCAGGTACAAGGCTGTTTCCCATTACCATGGCGATCAGCAAGCAGATGATGCCGATCTATGACAAGCCAATGATCTATTACCCCTTATCTGTCCTTATGCAGGCAGGGATCAACGAGATACTGATCATTTCCACACCCCACGACCTGCCAAACTTTGAACACCTCCTTGGTGACGGGGTTAAGTATGGCTGTAAATTCAGTTATGCTGAGCAGGTCGTGCCGAACGGACTGGCGCAGGCCTTTGTCATAGGAGAGGATTTTATTGGCAACGACAAAGTGGCCCTGGTACTCGGCGACAATATTTTCTACGGTACCGGCCTGCAGAATACACTGCTCGAAAACAACGATCCTGACGGTGGCGTTGTCTTCGCTTACCATGTATCGGATCCCGACCGGTATGGGGTGGTTGAGTTCGACAGGGAAAATAAGGCAATCTCGATCGAAGAAAAGCCGAAGCAGCCTAAATCTAATTTTGCTGTCCCTGGTCTTTATTTTTATGATAATTCTGTTGTGGATGTAGCTAAAAACATCAAACCAAGTGCCCGCGGTGAATATGAAATTACCGATGTGAACAAGCATTACCTGAACCAGGGTAACTTAAAGGTGGGGATACTTGACCGCGGCACTGCCTGGCTCGATACCGGCACATTCGAATCCCTGTTGCAGGCTTCACAATTTGTGGAAGTGATCGAACACCGTCAGGGGTTGAAAATCGGGTGTATTGAAGAGGTGGCCTATCAGATGGGGTTTATCACAAAAGAGCAGCTCCTTGAGATTGCCGAACCGCTGATGAAAAGCGGATATGGCGAATACCTTGTTTCCATTGTCAAGAACCAGTAATTAAATCAATAAGCAATGAAATCCATTGAGTATCTTACGGGTGAGGTAAACAAAGCACTCCAGGGTTGGAAACTGAAAAGCCATCCGAAAGAGCTCTATGAACCTATTGCTTATATAATGAACCTGGGAGGAAAAAGGATCCGGCCGGTACTGGTGCTCTCTGCCTGCGAAATGTTTGGCAGGGACCACAGTGCAGCCATGCCTGCCGCCCTGGCCATGGAAGTATTTCATAATTTCACCCTTGTTCACGACGACATCATGGACCTTGCCCCCCTGAGGCGCGGTAAGGAAACGGTCCATCAAAAGTGGAACAGTAACATTGCCATACTTGCTGGTGACACTATGCTTTCCCTCTCATACGACCTGCTGCTGGAGCTTCACACTGACGATATCAGGGAAATTCTCAGGATATTCAACCGTACTTCAACCGAGGTATGCGAGGGCCAGCAGCACGACATGAATTTTGAAAAGAGAGACGACGTCTCTATAGAAGAATATCTCGAAATGATCAGGCTGAAAACTGCAGTACTGCTGGGTTGTTGCCTGCAAACAGGAGCTATTATCGGTGGCGCAGGAAAAAATGATCACCAGGATCTCTACGATTTTGGAATTAATTTGGGGATTGCGTTCCAGCTTCGCGATGACCTTCTTGATGTTTATGGCGACAGTGAAAAATTCGGAAAGCAGGACAGCGGTGATATTGTTTCAAATAAAAAAACGTTCCTCTACCTGAAGTCCCTTGAAAAAGCCGGTACTCAAGACCATCAGGCACTAATTCACCTGTATTCAAAAACTCCTGTTGACCCGGCTGAAAAGATAATAGAGGTGAAGGGTATTTTCAGTAAGCTTTCGATCAGGGAAGAGACTGAAGCAATGATAAAAAGTTATTACACCCGGGCTATCGATCACCTGGGTAAAATATCCGTGCCTGATGAAAGGAAAGAGATCATGCGATCCTTTGCCGGGATGATCGCCACCAGGGATCACTGAACTAGCTGCCTGTAAGCTCTTTTTTTTCACTTTCGAGTTTTTCCAACTCTGAACTGAGCTCTTCCCATTCCACCATTTTATGTTCCATTGCCTCCTTTAATTGCCCGTACTCTTCATATACAGAATGTTCAGCACTCTCAGGGTTAGCCAGTTCTTTGTCCATCGCCTTTATCCTCACTTCCATTTCTTCAATTTCCTTCTCACATTGACCAATCCTGGTTCCGACCTTTCTTATAGCTCTGTCAAGCTCCTTTTTCTTCTCAAAAATGATCTTATTGTCCGACACCTCTTTTTTCTGCTCCCGCTTCTCACTTTTTGCTTTCTCCAATGCTTCAAGGCCTGATATTTTCCTTGATTCCAGGAACTCATAAACATCCCCTATATACTCCTTGATCTTCTTGTTCCTGAATTCAAAAACCTTGTTGGTAAGCCCCTGCAGAAAATCCCTGTCGTGGGAAACAATAATGAGTGTCCCCTGGAACATCAGCAATGCATTTTTAAGGATATCCTTGGAGCGCATATCCAGGTGATTTGTGGGCTCATCAAGAACAAGAAGGTTCACAGGTTCAAGTAGTAATTTCGCAAGCGAGAGGCGGGTTTTTTCCCCTCCTGACAGCACTTTTACCTTTTTCTCTATATCATCTTCATCAAAAAGGAAACCTCCGAGAATATCCCTAATTTTAGTCCTCACATCTCCTCTTGCAACGCTGTCGATAGTGTCCAGGACGGTTAGATCACTATCGAGCATTTCATCCTGGTTCTGGGCGAAATAGCCCAGGCTGACATTGTACCCCAGTCTGCACTGCCCTTCATGGTCGAGCATTCCGGCAATAATCTTGGAAAGAGTGGTTTTTCCCTCGCCGTTCTTTCCCACAAAAGCAATCCTTTCGCCCCTTATGATTGAGAAATCCAATCCGTTCAGCACATTTTTATCACCATACGATTTATTAAGGTTCCTGGCATCAACAACAACTTTTCCGCTTGGTCTTGCCTGAGGGAACTTGAAGCTGATGGAAGACATATCGAAGTCATCGATCGTTATCTCTTCCATTTTGTTGAGCATTTTTATCCTTGACTGCACCTGTCTTGCTTTGGTGTTTTTGTACCTGAAGCGCTCTATAAACCTTTCTATCTGCCGTACCTGCCTTTGCTGGTTATTGTAGGCGGCTATCTGTTTCTCAATTCTTTCCTCCCTGAGCTCAACATAACCTGAATAAGAAACTTTGTAGTCGTATATATGGCCTTGCTCTATTTCAATGGTCCGTGAGGTTATATTGTCAAGGAATGCCCTGTCGTGCGAAACAAGCATCACAGCTCCGTTAAACTCCTTCAGGAAAGTTTCCAGCCACTGTATGGATTCTATGTCGAGGTGGTTGGTAGGCTCATCAAGCAGCAGCAGATCGGGGTTTTTTAGCAGTATCTTTGCCAGTTCAACCCGCATCTGCCAACCATTGCTGAATGTATTCAGTGGCTTATCAAAGTCCTCCCTCATAAAACCAAGGCCCATAAGTACTTTCTCGGTCTCTCCTTCCATATCATGACCCCCGATCATCTGGAACTTGTCGTTCAGTTCTACAAGGTTTTCAACGAGTTCTTTATATTTTTTCGAATGGAAATCTTCCCTTACTGATATTTCCCTGTTAAGATCATCAATGAGGCTTTTCACCTTGTTCACTTCCTCAAAGGCAGTCAGGGTCTCTTCAATAACCGTTCTCGTATTCCTCAGCTCCATCTCCTGTGGAAGGTATCCTATCCTTTTATCATGTGGCACAACAGCTTCTCCCTCTTCAGGGTCCAAAAGACCTGAGAAGATCTTCAGGAGTGTTGTTTTCCCTGTACCATTCTTGCCTACCAGCCCTACTTTGTCCTTTTGGTTTATGAGAAAGGATACATGTGAAAAGAGGGGTATCCCAGAAAAGGAAACTGTTATGTTATTGAGTGAATACATAGTTCTGCCAGGCCGCAAAATTACTAAAAGCTGACATCATCCAATAAAAAAGGGGGCATCCGTCTTTGACGGACACCCCCTTTAGGGTTTTTATCTTTTA
>CAZXWD010000004.1:0-18595 GCA_964644135.1 uncultured Bacteroidales bacterium
ACAATGAACAATGAAAAATAGCTGGAAGCCTGAAGTGTGAAGTGAAACGGAATATGGGGATTTTAGGGCAGGGGGGTGGGTACGATTACGAGTGTTCATGTAAATCGCTACATCGCTAAATCGCTACATCGTTACATGACTTAGATGTTGTGTAGTTTGAATGTCAGGAAAAACTCCTTCGTAAATCGTAAACCGTAAAATGTAAACTGTAAATTTCTAGGTTTTCTGTTTTTTCTTGCGGGCGGCTGGGAATAATATGTTGTTAAGGATCAGCCTGTAGCCGGGTGAATTGGGGAACAGGTCAAGCTCAGTGGGGGGATCGCCTACATAGTGGTGGTAGTCCTCGGGATCATGACCGCCGTAAAAGGTAAAGAAACCTTTTCCGTACTCGCTGTGGATATACCTGGCTTCCCCGGCTGGTTTGTTCTCTCCCATGATCAGTACTCCGGGCTTGATGTTATTGATGTTGAAAGCCGTTGTCTGTCCCATGAAAGCATCGATTACAGAGGTGTGGTTCTGGCAAAGCATGGTTGGTACAGGGTCCCATTTGGCGGAAAACTCGAACAGTGTAAAGAAATCATTTCCTTCCCTCAGCGACCTGGGTCTCCGGGTAGTCATGTCGATGCTGGATATTTCGTATTCGTATGGGCTCGTGCTGATGGTGAAATTCTCGAATGCAAGGGTATTTGAGAAGTCGAGCTTTTCCTGGGCATTGGGGTCCATAGGGTCGCCATCGAACATTACATCGCAAATATCGACATCTTCTGCTGCAAGAGCCACATCAAAACTGTCAGGCGCTGAGCACATCGAGAACAGGTAACCGCCCCCTGCCACAAACTCTTTGATCCTTTTCGCCACAGCAAGCTTGCATTCAGAAACTTTTTCAAATCCCAGGTTAAAGGCAATTTCCTCCATCGTGCGCTGGTTCTCCTGGTACCAGGGATAATTCCTGTACCTGGCCCAGAACTTACCGAATTGTCCTGTAAAATCTTCGTGATGAAGGTGAAGCCAGTCGTAAGTTGGCAGCAAGCCACTGATAACTTCCTCATCATAAATAACATCATAAGGGATCTCTGCATAGGTCAATGCCAGTGTTACCGCATCGTCCCAGGGTTGCTTGTTCCTGGGCGAGTATATCGCGATTTTCGGGGCCTTGTGCAGCTTCACTGCGTCCATGTTCTTTTCAGGATCGGATATTTCCTGCAGTATGGCTGTTGACTGCACATCTGCAATTACTTTATAGGAAACCCCCCTTACAATGCATTCATTTTCAAAGTCCGGGTGATGCCGGCACATATAGCTGCCTCCCTTGTAATTCAGCAGCCAGTGGATCTCAACATCTCTTTCAAGGATGTAGTATGCTATTCCATATGCTTTTAAATGGTTCGACTGGGTATCATCCATCGGGATCAAAAGATAGGCCCCTTTTGTAAGTGAGGGGAGGATCCCTGTAAAGATGATCAGCAACAGAGTGACAAGTAGTTTTTTCCGTTTCATCTGAAATTTATATTGATCAAACAATAACCACGGTTTTTATGTTAAAAAAACGGGTGTAAGCTTAATTATTGTGCAAAGGTAATGCCTTTAATCAAGGACGTGAAAATTTAATACTTTTGCACACTGGTTTATCACTTCATGTTCAATTATTCAATGATCTAAAATCTCAATACATTATGGCATTTGATTTTGATATGATCCGGAATAAATATGCCGGGTTGCCCGAAAAGATAGAAGTGGCAAGAAAGGTTGTCGGAAGGCCGCTCACATTCACAGAAAAGATACTCTATTCCCATCTTGATGAAGGGATTCCCAAAAAGGCCTATGAAAGGGGCAAATCATATGTGGATTTCAGGCCCGACCGGGTTGCTATGCAGGATGCGACAGCACAGATGGCATTGCTGCAGTTTATGATGGCCAATAAGGAAAAAGTGGCTGTGCCTTCAACAGTCCATTGCGACCACCTGATACAGGCAAAGCTCGGTGCGGTCAAAGACCTGGCAAATGCCCTGGACGTAAACAAGGAGGTGTTTGATTTCCTTGCATCCGTATCGAATAAATACGGTATTGGCTTCTGGAAGCCGGGTGCTGGTATCATTCACCAGGTTGTGCTGGAAAATTATGCATTTCCGGGAGGAATGATGATAGGTACCGATTCACATACCGTAAATGCCGGCGGACTGGGAATGGTTGCAGTAGGTGTGGGCGGTGCAGATGCCGTTGACGTGATGGTTGGAATGCCGTGGGAAGTTAAGTGGCCCAAACTCATAGGGGTAAGGCTTACAGGTGAATTGAGCGGCTGGACCTCTGCAAAGGATGTCATCCTCAAAGTTGCAGGGATACTTACCGTTAAAGGTGGTACGGGATATATTCTCGAATATTTCGGACCGGGTGCCAAAACAATTTCCTGCACAGGGAAAGGCACCATATGCAATATGGGGGCAGAAATAGGGGCCACTACTTCATTGTTTGGTTTCGATGAAAAAATGGCATCTTACCTGAGAGGAACTGACAGACCGGAAGTAGCCGAAGCTGCCCTTGGGATCAGTGAACACCTGGCAGCCGATCCGGAGGCTTATGAAATGCCGGAGGAATATTTCGACCAGGTGATCGATATCAATCTTTCTGAACTTGAACCACATATCAATGGTCCGTTCACCCCCGACCTGGCAACTCCCGTTTCTGAATTTGCAGATGCTGTTGAAAAGAACGGCTGGCCGGAGAAGCTGGAGGTTGGCCTGATCGGTTCCTGCACAAACTCATCCTATGAAGATATAACCAGGGCGGCATCCATAGCGAAGCAGGCCACCGGGAAAAAGTTGAAGGCTAAATCGGAGTACACTGTAACGCCTGGTTCCGAAATGGTAAGGTATACAGTTGAGAGAGATGGCCTGTTACAGGATTTTGAAGAGATTGGCGGGGTTGTTCTTGCCAATGCCTGTGGCCCCTGTATCGGACAATGGGCAAGGCACAATGCCGATAAAGAGGAAAAGAATTCGATCATGACCTCCTTCAACAGGAACTTTGCCAAAAGAAACGACGGAAACCCGAATACTCACGGTTTTGTTGCTTCTCCTGAGATTGTCACGGCATTTGCCATAGCGGGAACCCTTAAGTTCAACCCGATGAAGGATAAACTGGTAAACGAAGACGGCGAAGAGGTAATGCTCGATCCGCCGAAGGGAATTGAGTTCCCTGTCAAAGGGTTTGCTGTGGAAGACAATGGTTACCAGGCTCCGGCAAAAGACGGGAGTAACATAGATATTAAGATCAAACCCGATTCACGGAGATTACAGATCCTGGAACCCTTTCCCGCGTGGGATGGCAAGGATATGAAAAGCCTAAGGCTTCTTATCAAGGCAAAAGGCAAGTGCACAACCGACCATATAAGTATGGCCGGGCCCTGGCTCAGGTACAGGGGACACCTTGACAATATTTCCAATAACCTGCTCATCGGTGCCGCAAATTATTTCAACGATAAAACAAACAGCGTCAGGAATTTGGTGAAGGACGAATACGATGAAGTCCCGTCCACTGCCAGGGATTACAAGGATAAAGGGATAGGTACCATAGTTGTGGGTGATGAAAACTATGGTGAAGGATCGTCGAGGGAGCACGCTGCCATGGAACCCAGGCACCTGGGAGTTAAGGCAGTACTGGTAAGGTCGTTTGCAAGGATACACGAAACAAACCTCAAGAAACAAGGTATGCTGGCATTGACCTTCAGTAACCCGGATGATTATGAAAAAATAAGGGAAGACGACCTGATCGATATTGTCGGTCTCACTGAATTTGCACCTGACAAACCGTTAAAGGTGGTACTTCACCATTCCGATGGTACCGGTGATGAGTTTGAGGTCAACCACACATATAATGAAGCTCAGATTGAATGGTTTAAGGCCGGCAGTGCACTGAACCTGATAAGGGCGAAAAATAAATAGAGAGGCTGCCGGATAATATTAATGGTGGTTTTGTCGTTTGAAACCTGATTTAATTTTTGATCCTGAATCTACTGTGAGAAAACTTCGACTCTTCCTCGTATCCCTTTTATCAATATTCCTCTTAACGGAGACATATTCACAATCGGGTGGTAATGGTGTTTACGAGTTCCTGAATATGCCCAATTCGGCACGAATAGCTGCCCTGGGCAGTAACTTCATTACCGTTAACGATGACGACATCACAGTATCTCTTGCCAATCCCTCGCTTATTACGGATAAGATGAACAACAGCCTGGGCCTGAGCTTTGTGGATTATTATTCGGATATCAATTACGGCTTTGCCCAGTACGGTAGGTCTTTCAACAAACTGGGCACTTTCGTGGGCACTGTACAGTTCATTAATTACGGTACATTCACCGAGGCAGATGCTGCAGGAGTCAGATATGGGGAATTTACGGCAGGCGAATACGCACTGAATATCGGCTGGGGCAGATGGCTGACACCCAGATTTTCGATAGGTTCGAACCTTAAGTTCATTTATTCCGGCCTTGAATCATATAACTCTTTCGGACTGGGCGTTGATATTGCAGGATCTTATCACAATGAAGAGTCTGATTTTACCGCTTCACTTATTGCCAGGAATATAGGTTTCCAGGTCGTCCCTTACGGTAACAGCCCGCGCGAACCGATACCCTTTGAGATCCAGGCAGGCTTTTCAAAGGGATTGAAGCACCTCCCGTTTACTTTTTCAGTGTTGTTTACCCATCTTGAAAAATGGGACCTCAGGTATGATGATCCTGACAACCCCAGGGGAGGAACAGACCCCATAACCGGTTTGCCCAGTGAAGTCAGCGGCATCGAAAAATTTGCCGACAACCTGATGAGGCACCTCGTTTTTGGCGGCGAATTGAAACTGGCAAAGGTTTTGACTCTCAGGGCAAGTTATAATTACCTTAGAAGGCAGGAAATGAAAGTGCCTTCAAAACTTTCAACCGTAGGGTTTTCATGGGGATTCGGGATCCGTATCTCGAAATTCCATATCAGCTACGCACGTTCTGCCTATCACCTGGTGGGATCACCTAATTATTTATCCCTTACTTTCAATCTGTCAGAGTTCTCCAAAAAGAAAGACACTGACTGATACCTTACCGTTCAGGTTTGTTGATAATAACCACCTCGTCGCTCTTCATCGAAGTGGTGTTTTGTGTAATTTTGTTTTCTTGTTATGAAAGTTGAAATTGATCCGGCAGCAGGGTTTTGCGGAGGTGTCCGGCGTGCCATCCGAAGGGCTGAGAAGGCCGCAGATGAGCACAACGATAAATTGTTCAGCCTTGGGGAACTGGTCCATAATGAAAGGGAAGTGGATAGGCTGAAAAAGCTGGGTATTGAAGTGACCGGTTGCGAAAGGCTTAAGGCGCTGGAGGGTTCAACGGTCCTTCTCAGGGCTCATGGTGAGCCTCCTGAAACGTTTGAGCTTGCTGAAAAATCAGGCGTGAATATTATTGATGCAACCTGCCCTGTGGTGCTGAAACTACAGAAAAAGATCAGGGAAACTGCCGGTATGGTGGGTGAAGAAGGTGGTACCCTGGTGATTTACGGAAAGAAAAGCCACCCTGAGGTTAAAGGCCTTACCGGGTATTCGAATGGAAAAGCGGTTGTGGTCGACTCTCCTGAAGAGGCCGCCCGTCTTGAACCGGAGCTGCCTGTTTATCTTTTTTCGCAGACCACAATGAGCAGGGAAGGGCTTGATAAAGTCGCAGAAGTGATCAGGAAGAAAACAGGTCCGGGGAACCTGTTTGTTACCGATTCAATTTGCGGACAGGTATACGGCCGGGCACCGCACCTCCGGGCTTTTGCAGCCTCCTTTGATGTGATTGTCTTTGTGAGTGGCAAAAAAAGCTCCAATGGCCGGTATCTGTTCAGTGTATGCAAGGAAGCCAATCCGAATTCGTATTTCGTAACAGGCCCTGATGATATAGATAGGAGATGGTTTAAAGGATTTAAAAGTGTCGGAATAAGCGGGGCTGCCTCAACTCCTGCGAATGAACTTGAAGAGGCAGCAAAGAGGATTGAAAGTTTAAGTTAATGTACCTGCAAAAGCTCATATTGAACAATTTCAAGAACTGTGGAGAGGCTACGCTCCATTTTTCGGAAAAGATCAATTGCTTTATCGGCGATAACGGAGCGGGCAAGACCAATATCCTGGATGGTATCTATTACCTGTCTTTTTGTAAAAGCTATTTTAATAACATAGATGTTCAGAATATACTGCACGGTGAGGATTTCTTTGCGATACATGGCATTTATTCACGTAATGGCAGCAAGCAGGATAAAGTGAGCTGCCTGCAGAAGGTCAGCCAGAAAAAGAGTTTCAGGATTAATTCAAAAGAATACGACAGGCTGGCTGATCATATCGGGCTGCTCCCGCTGGTAATGATATCCCCCTACGACAGGGATCTCATAAACGAAGGCAGTGACCAGAGGAGGAAGTACATCGACGGGGTGATCTCCCAGTTCGACAGGATCTATCTCGATAACCTCCTCAATTACAATAAGGCATTAAGTCAGCGAAATGCTTTGCTGAAAAGGTTTGCCGAAACATCTTCAATCAACCGGTCGTCCATTGAGGTGTGGGACAAGCAACTCACAGACTATGGATTGCTTATCCACGAAAAGCGAAAAGAATTCATCGATGCGCTCATCCCAATATTCCAGGATTATTTCAGCGAAATCACCGGTAACAGGGAAACTGTAGGGATAGCATACGATTCCCAGTTACATGATAGTAGCCTTGGTGAACTGCTGGCAGGCAGCCTTGACAGAGATCTTAAGCTGCGCCACACAACTACCGGAATCCACAAAGACGACCTGGCTTTCAATATTGGCGGGCATCCTTTGAAAAAATTTGGCTCGCAGGGCCAGCAGAAATCATTCGTGATTGCCCTGAAGCTTGCCCAGTTCGAATTCACCAAAAGACTTAAAGGTTTTAAACCGATACTGCTTTTTGACGACATTTTCGACAAGCTTGATGACCACCGGGTGGAACATATCATCTCCCTGGTGGGCCATAATAACTTTGGCCAGGTATTCATTACTGATACACAGAAAGTCAGGATAGAGAAATTATTCGCTGAATCCGATATTGACCATAAAATATTCAGGGTTGAGGAAGGGAGTGTAGAGGAAGTAAAAAATAATGTGAATGATAAAAAAATCAAATAGCCAGTCGCTTGGTGATGCTATCCGGGAAATGCTCAGGGAATACAATCTTGAGAGAAAGCACGATGAGATAGATGCAGTGGGGCTGTGGCCCGAAATAGTAGGCGACATGATAAACCGTCACACCAAGAACATCTACATAAAATCAGGGAAGCTGTTTGTGAAGATCGACAGTCCCGCCTTGAAAAACGAGCTGCTGTATGCCAGGAACAAGATCAGGGAAGCTATAAACAAAAGGGCAGGCAAGGATCTGATCACTGATGTTATTTTTACCTGATCTCACACCTGAGCATTCTTTCACTTCCGATATAAGCCTCAAGTACATCGCCCACTTTCACAGGTCCCACACCTTCGGGGGTTCCCGTAAAAATCAGGTCACCGGTCCTCAGGGTTATAAACCGTGAAACATACGAAATGATCTGCCTGAAAGAAAAGATCATGTTGGCGGTATTGCCTTTCTGAACCTCCTCGCCGTTTTTCAGAAGTGTGAACGAAATATTCCCGGTATCATCCAGGTCTTTCCTTGAGATGAACCGGTCACTTAAAGGTGCGGAAAAGTCGAATGCTTTGGCTTTTTCCCACGGCAGGCCTTTCTCTTTAGCTTTCTTCTGGAGGTCCCTGGCCGTAAAATCTACCCCTATTCCTATCTCATCATAGTAAGTATCTGCAAACCGCTCATCAATATATTTTCCCACTTTACTGATCTTCAGTACGATTTCCGCTTCGTAATGAATATTATCTGAAAATTCGGGATAGTAAAAAGGCCTGTTCTTGATCAGTAGGGCTGTATCGGGCTTAAGGAAGAATACCGGTTCTGAGGGGAGGGGGTTGTTCAGCTCTTTTGCGTGTTCTACATAATTACGTCCAATGCAAATGATCTTCATAGGGCAAAAATTTACACTCTCATTTTAATGGCGCTGATCACTTTTTTAGTGCTCTTCGGAAACTTGCTTTTCATCATCCAGTCGTAATAGGCGGGCTCTTTCCTGAAAACATCCTCAACCGATCTTCCCTTGTATTTACCAAAGTTGAATACCTCCTGCTGCTTGTCGTTGAAAATGATATGACCCACCAGGTCAACGTTCTTAGTGTAAACGGAAAAGGTGTGCAGGGCTTTCACATCATTCTGCACAGGAATTGATACCGTACCGTCAGCATCGGTATATTCTGTGTCTTTGTACATATCGAGTTGTGCCTTAAGCACTTCATAGGTAGCCATGGTATCGGCTGCTGCATTATGGGCCATATCGAGGTTTTTACCGCAATAATACCTGTAGGCAGCCTTTAAAGTCCTGGGTTCCATTTTATGGAAAATATTCTGAACATCGATGATCCTTCTGTCCTTAAGATCGAAATCAACACCAGCCCTCAGAAATTCCTCAACAAGGAAAGGGATGTCGAACTTTATGGAATTATACCCTGCGAGGTCGCAATCGGTAAGAAAGAGGTTCAGTTCGGGTGCAAACTCCCTGAAAGTGGGCTTATCGGCTATGTCGGCATCAGAAATGCCGTGGATAAGCGTGGTTTCTTCAGGTATCGGTATTTCAGGGTTTATAAATTGATCCAGTTCTTCTTCTTTTCCTTCCGGGCTTAGTTTTAAAACTGCGACCTGGACGATTCTGTCGGTCGCAATGTTGGTACCGGTAGTTTCAAGGTCGAAAAAAGCTATGGGCTTTTCGATTTTGAGTTCCATAAATTCCTCTCGTAATTTAATATAATGTAGCCATTGATCGGGTTGATCGGCGGCTATTTCGATTTTCTATGATTTTTCATACCGACCTGGTGACATCCCATGACTCAAGTACTTCCTTGAGACGTCTCAGGTACATGCCGCCCAGTGCACCATCCACAACCCGGTGGTCGTAAGCAAGCGACATGATCATGATATGCCTGATCGCTATTACGTCCCCCTGGTCTGTTTCAACCACCACCGGCTTTTTCCGTATTGCTCCTATGCCGAGAATAGCTACCTGTGGCTGGTTGATGATGGGGGTTCCGGTTATACTGTCGAAAGAGCCGAAATTTGTCACGGTGAAAGTACCACCCTGGATCTCTTCGGGCAGCAATTCGTTGTTCCGTGCCCTGCCGGCAAGGTCGTTCACATCTCTTGTAAGCCCCAGCAGGTTTTTATTATCTGCATCCTTTATGACCGGGACAATAAGGTTGCCGTTAGGAAGTGCGGTGGCCATGCCGATATTGATCTTTTTCCTGTGGATGATATTGTTGCCGTCGACAGATGCGTTCACCCTGGGATATTCCTTCAACACGGCAGCAGCCGCTTCAATAAAGATCGGAGTGTAAGTGATCTTCTCCTTTTCCCTTTCCAGGAATTCGTCCTTGACCTTATTTCGCCAGTTTACGATATTGGTTACATCTATGTCGATAAAAGAGGTTACATGCGGCGAAACCTGTTTCGACATTACCATGTGATCGGCAATGAGCTTGCGCATGCGGTCCATCTCAAATACTTCATCGCCGCTATCGGCTGTAACGGCAGGTTGTTCGTATTGAGGCGGTTTGACAGACGGTGCAGAAGGAGTTCCAGCGGTGGCAGGTGTCCCTGCAGCAGTCCTGTTCTTAAGATAATCCAGCATATCCTGCTTTGTAACCCTGCCATCTTTTCCTGTTCCGGGCACCTTTTCCAGTTCCGCAACTGAAATGTTCTCCTGCTTTGCTATATTCTTTACCAGTGGGGAATAGAATCTTTTTGCTTCGGAAAAATCGGTTGGAACTGCTGCTGCTTTTTCCGGTTCAGGACTGGGTTTTGCTTCAGTCTCCGGGGTGGGTTCCTTTATTTCTTCCTTTTTCTCCCCGGCGGGTTCTTTTTCTGCTGATCCTGTTGCTTCCCCTTCAATTTCAATTATCATGATGGGCTTTCCCACCGCCACAATATCACCCTCGCTGTACTTAATTTCAAGCACTTTACCTTCCACAGGGGAGGGGATCTCTGAGTCCACCTTATCTGTGGCTATCTCAGCAACCGGGTCATCTTCTTCGATGGAGTCACCAACATTTACCATCCATTTGGTTATTGTTGCCTCTATAATGCTTTCGCCCATCTTGGGCATCACTATCTCAAATTTCGCCATGAAAAATATGTTTTATGCTAACTAACAACTTAACTCAAAGAATGTGCAAAATTAAGGATATTTTTTATACTCCTGATGCGCAGTGACTTTACGAAACAGGCTTTCTTCCGGTATTCCTGTATCCCTTGAACAGAATGGTAAGGTCAACGGTAATACTGTAATCCCGGGCATAAATAACATTGAGCCTCTGAATAGTGTCTTCGGGCAGGTCTCTGGCTTCGTAGGCATCAACGGGCGAGAGGACCCCCTTTCTTATCTGGGGCAGCTTTTCCTCTTCACTTCTGGCAGTTGGGTGGTAACCTACCCAGGTGAGCTTTCCGAAAAGAACAAGAAAAATATTCCTGAAGTAACCGAGCGGTGATCTCACAATGAACAACGAGGCAGGCAAAAAGACAATCAGTACCAGGCTTGCTGCAATGTCAAGCAATCTTTTGTTTCTCTTATTGCTGGTATTTGTAATAGCATTGATCTGAACCGTGTAAAGGTCGCCCTGGGTATTTATTGAGTTACTTCCTATGATAGAAATGCTCTCTTCAGGAGCAATTTTATAGTCGACCCGGGTATTCTGGAGCCCCGACATCTGGTCAATGATCTCCTCATGGGGAAGACTTTTTGAGCAAAAGATCACTTCATCGATACGGTAAATATTGATGATCTCCCTTATCTGGCCCAGTGTACCTATAAAATCGCCCGGTTTGTCCTTTCCTGGGTACACAAGGCCTACAAAACCAGGGTTGATGCTGGTCCGCATCAGCAGATCGGAAACACGTTTGGCCTCTTTTTCATCGCCCACAATTATGAACCGCTTGTTTCTGACCTGTTCAAGGCTGGCATTCTTAAAACCGGTAAGGTTAAGGATAAGCCGGTTTGCCGACATTACGGCTATTCCCCAGGCCGCTCCCAGGATGATAATGGCCCTTGAAAACCTCAGGTGTTCTGGGAGCAATGCATATCCCACTAGTATCACCAACGTTCCGATGATCACGCCGCCCGCCACCTTTCTCAATCTTACCGGCACATCATAACCTCCGCTCAGGTAGGTAGATATAAGCCAGATCAGAATATAGACAGTGAGCCCTGCCGTAATGAACCCCAGGGGGTATTCACCCCCTTCCCTGAAAATGACATTTTTTTCCCAGTATTTTGTGATAAGGAAAAGCCCGCTGTATATAAGCACAAAATCAAGGAATGGCAAAAGGGACTTAAACAGAAAACGGCTCAGAATGGCAATTGATGCCCTGAAATAGATTGCCATTTTTATGAGGGTGCTGAAAAGTCGGGCGTTTTTATTCGAAAAATGTTTCCTGGCGAATATTATCATCGCGTTGTAAAAAACAAAGACATAATTGATCGACCCTTTTTTGGTGCTTTCTCCCTTGTAGTGTATGATCCTTGTTTTGGGATAATAATAATTCTTGTATCCCGCCTGGGTGATCCTGTAGGAAAGATCAATGTCTTCGCCGTACATAAAGAAGGATTCATCAAGCAGCCCGGTTTTGTCCAGGGTTTCTTTTCGTAACAGCATGAAAGCCCCTGACAATACATCTACTTCGTGGATATCTTCTTTATCAAGATAACCCAGGTGATATTTGCCGAAAATCCTTGATTTTGGAAAGATTTTCGAGAGCCCAAAGATTTTGTAAAAAGCAACGGAAGGTGTGGGAAGTCCCCGTTTTGATTCCGGCAGGAAGTTGCCCTTGCCGTCGATCATTTTCACGCCCAATCCTCCTGCTTCAGGATGTTCATCCATAAATCCGACCACTTTGCTGAGTGTATCGTCTTCCAGTACGGTATCGGGATTAAGGAGCAGAATGTATTCACCCTTTGCTTTCCTGATGGCCTGGTTATTAGCCCTGGAGAATCCGACATTCTTTTTATTGGCAATGAGGGTCACCTCGGGAAATTTTTCAACCACCAATGTTGTTGAGCTGTCAACAGAATTATTGTCAACAACAAAAACTTCCATGCTTAGCCCTTTGCCTGCCTTTCTCACAGATGAAAGGCACTGCTCGAGGAAGTGTTTTACGTTATAATTGACAATAATTATGGAAAGCTTCATCTCTCTTGCCTGCAAATTGGACATCAAAAATACAAATCATAAGGACTTTAAAGGTTCAATGCCAGTTTTAAATAGAACATCGGATTTGTAAGCTCGCCCATATGGTTAATATTGTAGATCATTTTCATCAGGGTTTTTCGTACAGTTTTACTTTTCCGGGCCTTGTTAATGACAAGGTTTATTAGTTTCGCACTGTGAGCACGGTCCTGTATCCTGAGACCCAGTTCAAGCTCTTTCAGCAACTCGTTGTATAAACTTTCTTCATATTCGATTGTCAGGTTCCCGGAGAAGTCATTTGCTGCAAGGCATTTTTCAGCAGTACGTGCTGCGAGCATGCCGCTCGTCAGCGCATTGCCAATACCTTCACCGGTGAAGGGGTCGGTCAGTCCCGCGGCATCACCAATAAGCATATACCTGTTTCCGCTCAGTTGTTTTTTGCCCGTAAAATAATGCAGCCGGGAAGCTTTGATCTCTTCCACAGGCCTTGCCTTCCTGAACCTTTCGCTAAGCTGGGGCTCGCTCTTCAACAGGGAAAGAAAGGTCTTCTTCATACTTTCCCCGTTTTGTTTCACCGAGTCATGCAGCATGCCTATCCCTACATTGGCGCTGTGGCTGCTGAGAGGAAAGATCCATAAGTACCACGGGAGAAGTTTCTTGTAAAAGTGTATCTCTATATTGAAGTTTTCAGAAATGCCTTCGATCCCTTCGTAATAAGTCCTTATTCCAATCCCCGGTTTAGGCTCATAAATATTACCTGAAATCAGAGGCTGTCCTGTTTGCTTCAAAAAGGAACCGCCGTTTGCAAGAATCAGTAGCTTGCAGGTGAAAGATTCATTATTATCCGGGCTAAAAAGCTTCACGCCTTCAGGATATGCTTCCATCCCGGTAATTTTTGTCCCTTCAAAGAAATCGATGAATTTGCTGTCCCTGACCTTTTCTATCAAAAGATTATCAAAATCCTTTCTTTTGATTACATAACCCGGCGGTTCCTCCTTTTTGAAATCCCTGAAGTTGATATCAACAGCATTATTGTTGGGGGCTACAAACCTGACACCCCAGGAGGGACAGGCTGAAGGAAGATCTTTTAGTGCATTTGGAAGCGAAGGGTCCAGTTGTTTTAAGGCTGCCAGTGAGCGACCGCTGATCCCATCGCCGCATATTTTTTCTCTAGGGAACGCTGATCTATCGATGAGGGCGCAGTTAATGCCCGTTTTGGCAAGTTTCAGCGCTGTGCTGATCCCTGCAGGACCGGCACCCAAAATACAGATCTCGAGGCGTTTCTCATTCAAAACGATGGGAATTACTGGATGCCAAGCAAAGGAATATTTGTCTGGAAAAGGTCTTTTTTGGTCAGATCACCTGAGAAGATCTGCTTGAAAAGGTTCCTTTTGTGGGGAACTATGCAGATCATATCGATATTCTTTGCTTTAACATATCCTTCGATGGTCCGCTGTGGCTTTTCGCATTCGATAACCTGTGCTATCAACTGAACCGTATGTTCCCTCAGGTCCTCATGGTCGAGAAGGTTCTGCATTCTCTGCATGGCATCAGGATCTTTGGCCTCAACATTTAAGTGCACTACGTAAACATTGGGATTGTAAGCATTGAGAAGATCTAAGAGCTTTTTAAGCACCTCCACATCGGTCTCCTCAAATTCTGTCATATAGGCAATATTACGGATATCCCTGTATTCAGTGTTTTTAGGGATCGCCAGTACAGGGGCTACTCCCGAATCCATCACTTTTCTTGCTACGGAACCTGCCAGAAGGAAATTTTTACCGATACCGGTAGAGGTCATTACTATGAGGTCAGGCCCGATCTTCTCTGCAGCTTCGGATATCTGGTATTCAGGGTCGCCGGTTTCCATGACCGTTTCAACCTTAATACCTGACCAGCCTGCTTCTTTCCCTCTCGCAAGAAGGGCTTCTTTTAGTTCTTTGATGTTTTTTTTCTTCTGCTTGTAGAAATCACTGATGATCTCATCGGTTACCATTACATTTGATTCAAAACCTGTTGAAAATCCTCCGTCAGAAAAATATAACTGGTCGTGGAATGAATGTAGCAGCACCAGGTCAGAACCTGATCTTTTTGCTATTTCAAACCCGAAATCTATGGCTGTTTTTGTTTCATCGCTGAAATCGACCGGTAGAAGAATAGTGCCCATAGTACTTTTTACTTGTTCGTTTAACGTAACTCAAAGATATATCTAATTTGACCTCAATTCAATTTCTTAACGTTTTTATCTGCTGATGTGTTTTACAGGAATAACCTCCATACAATATAAAATAGAGTAAAACCAGTGAGAAAAATGATGCCTGTCCAGGCACCCAAATGAGACCGAATTCATATTCAGCCCCGGCCCTGGTCGATTGTACCAGGTGGGATACGCCTATGGCAGCTCCTGCATAAAGGAGCCCGGGACCAAGTACGCTTATGAAATTCCTGAATTTGCCCATCCGGTTTTTCGGTTTGGCCAAATGTATGAAAAATGATCTGTAGCTTCCAATAAAATTGACCAGGGATCCCAGTTCCGGACTTTAACCGAAAAAATTCCGAAATCTCTTTTTATCTTTAGCAAAATTTTAAGTAGAAAAGATGAAAACCTTCAAGGCACTCGTAGTTACTGAAAATGAACCAAATGTGTTCGAAAGAGAGGTAAAGGATGTTGAAATGGATTTCCTTCCCGATAACGATGTACTGGTCAATGTTAAGTACTCAGGGTTGAACTTCAAGGATGCCCTATCGGCGAGCGGGAACAAGGGCGTTACGAAAAAATACCCGCACATTCCCGGAATTGATGCTGCCGGGGTGGTTGTTGAAGACCGTTCGGGCACTTTTACCAAAGGAGATGAAGTGATCGTAACCAGCTATGACCTGGGCATGAACACTCCGGGAGGCTTTGGTGAATATATAAAAGTGCCTGCCGACTGGGTCGTTCCCATGCCAGAGGGCCTCAACATGAAAGAGAGCATGATCCTGGGCACGGCCGGACTTACGGCAGGGCTAGGCGTTTATAAAATGCTTATCAATGGGCTGAAACCATCCGGCGGAAAGATCCTGGTCACGGGTGCAACCGGCGGGGTAGGTTCATTTGCTGTGGCAATCCTGGCCGTTGAGGGATTTAAAGTGATTGCCTCAACAGGTAAAAAGGAGGCTGAAGCGTTCCTCAGGGACCTTGGCGCTGATGAGATCATAGGCAGGGAAGAGGTGGACGAAACATCAGGCAGGCCGCTGCTGAAACCCAGGTGGGCAGGTGCCATCGACAATGTGGGTGGAAATACTCTCGCCACCGCCCTGAAGGCGTGTTCAAAGGATGGGGTAGTGATCGCAGTGGGCCTGGTAGCCTCCCCGAAACTTGATACCACAGTTTATCCCTTTATCCTGAACGGCGTGTCGCTTATGGGAGTGGCTTCGGCAACCTGCGACATGGACCTGAGACAGGAAGTGTGGAATAAGCTTGCCCTGGAATGGAAGCCTTCCAATCTCGGTTCCCTGGCCAAAATGATCAGGCTTGATGAACTTAACGATCATATAGAGAAAATACTGCAGGGAGGCATTACAGGAAGAGTTGTCGTTAGTTTTTAACGGATGAGGTTGTTTGGGCTCATCGGTTTTCCGTTGTCGCATTCGGGATCGCCAGGGATATTTTCCCGGATATTCCGCGAGGCGGCTGCTGCTGATGCCTCTTACGAACTTTTTGAATTAAATAGTGTGAAGGAGCTGACTGATCTTTTGACCGGGAGGGATGAAATTGAAGGGTTCAATGTTACCATTCCTTACAAAAAGCAGATCATCCCCTTACTCCACAAGCTTGATGAAACTGCCCTGAGAGCAGGAGCGGTAAATTGCGTAAAAGTAAACAGACAAAAAAAAGGGATCGTTCTGGAGGGTTTCAATACCGATTATCCTGCTTTTCTGCAGACCATAGAGAAAACCGGACTGGATTACAGCAAGAAAGCCCTGATACTGGGAACGGGCGGTTCTTCCGGGGCAGTGGCTGCAGCTCTGAACGATATGAAGATTGATTTCCTAACTGTTTCGAGGTCACAAGACCGTGGCGATATCACTTATGATGAGATCGGTGAAGATCTGTTGAATGAGGTACAACTGATAGTCAATACCACACCTTTGGGTATGTATCCCCGTACGGACAAGTATCCGCCCCTTCCTTATCATTATCTTATACCTGATCACATTTGCTACGACCTTGTGTACAACCCACCCATGACCCTTTTTCTTCGAAAGTCGAAGGAACAGGGAGCTGCTGTTGTGAACGGTGAAGAGATGCTGAAGGTCCAGGCATGGATGAGCTGGAAAATTTGGAATTCAAAAAGTTGAGATCAACTCTTTTTATTCTTCTTCCTTATAGAAAGGACAAGGAAACCGGGCGGGGCGAGGATGATGGTGGGAAGGGTTGATTCAAAGGGTTTTGGTGTGCCCCTAAGACTATGTACGAAGTAAACCAGTCCGATGGTTACAAGGGAAGTTACAAGCACAGCGATGATAATTGCTACAGTCTTGTTGTTGATCCGGAGGGTGATGGTTTCAAGCAGTTTTATGATCATGCCGCCGAAGAGGAAAGTATAGGCAGCCTGTTTCAGTCCCGCGGTCAATGCCTGCAAGGGCCAGTGGCTGATATTGATCCATACAACAATAAATCCCATTATGAGTGCACCTGCAGCTCCCATCCGGTAATTGATGAACCTGCCGGCAAACCCAACTATTTTTCTTAAGAATGACACGCTTTTTTTACGGGATGATAGGCAAATTTAGTTACTTTGTTAGAAGAACAGTTTCCGGAACCAAAAAATTTGAACAGGATAAGATGAATATTTTATTTGCCGGGGCAACCGGCCTCACCGGGAAATACCTGCTGGAGTATCTCGTTAACGACCAGAGAGTAGATAATATCCATCTGTTATTGCGGCGGGAGCCCGAAATACAATCATCAAAGATCGAAAAACACTTCATCGGCCTTGAAGAACTGGAGAACTTAACGGTTGATGATAAGATAGATGTGGTCATTTCCTGCCTGGGGACCACGCAGAAGAAATCTGGCAAAAAGGGGCTGTATAAGGTTGATCACGATTACGTTGTCGGTCTGGCAGAATGGGCGGAGAAAAACGGTACAGGGAAATTCATTATGATGTCATCGGTTGGGGCTAGCAGCAGGTCGAAACTATCCTATTACTTAAGGGTGAAAGGTGAAGCTGAGGATGATGTGAAAAAGCTCGGTATACCTTCGGTCATTATTTTCCGACCCTCGTTGCTGGTTGGTCCGCGTGATGAATACAGGCCTGCAGAGGTATTCGGGGAAAAGGTGCTGAATCTCTTCAGGCCTCTCCTCAGGACTTTCTGGAAAAAACAGGTGCCGGTCAAAGCGGCTGACGTGGCAGGGGCGATCTTGCATGAGTGCTTTGAGAAAAGGGGAGGGGTGAAGATACTTCATACGACGGAAATAGTGAATAGTGAATAATAAAGATGATGAGTGGGTGTTTTAGATTAATAAAAACTGATCAGAAAAATGAAGAAACATAAGATTGGGATTGCATTAGGAGGTGGCGGAGCCAGGGGATTTGCACATCTTGGCGTTCTGAAGGCTTTAGCCGAAAAGGACATTTATCCGGATATAATTTCCGGCACCAGTGCCGGCGCTATTGCCGGGGTCCTTATTGCCGACGGAAAATCTCCTGAAGAGGTTTTCAGTCTTTTAAAAGATCGCGGGTTTTATAATTATTCCCGTATATCGCTGCCAAAGAACGGCCTTCTTAAACTCGACGGACTGAAAAAGGAATTGGAGAAAAATGTTTCGGTAAAGGATATCAGTGACCTGGAAAAGCCCCTGATAGTTGCAGCAACCAACATGAACAGCGGAAAGATCGAGTACTTCACCGAAGGTCCTGTAGGTAAAATAATCCTGGCTTCTGCAAGTATTCCTGTCCTTTTTTCTCCTGTGGAGATCAACGGTTCATTTTACAGTGACGGAGGCATTATGAGGAACCTTCCCATAGAGCCCCTCACAGGTAAGTGCAAGAACATTATAGCAGTAAATGTGAGTCCCATAAGAGAGAACAACGACCTTAGCAACCTGATAAAGATGTCAATACGGACATTCCAGTTGAGCATAAACTCAACAATGTCTTATTCGAAGGATAACTGCGACCTTCTCATCGAGCCCGAAGGGCTGGAGGAATTCGATATCCTGGATGTCAAGCATGCAAAAAAAATGTTTGATCTGGGCTACGAGTACACTAAGAAGCTGGATTTCAAAATCAAAAAAAACTTCTTCT
>CAZXWD010000004.1:18695-21029 GCA_964644135.1 uncultured Bacteroidales bacterium
CTTCCCGCTGGGGTGTAATAAATTCCGCTGTGGATCGAGCCGTCGTCCTCGATCACGCCCCATACTTTATGCCTGTAGGTACCTGCCTGGATCGACTGGCTTGTTCCTTTGTTGTAAACATGCTCCTGGCCGTTTTCGTCGATTAATACGGTTTTCGCCACCATGCCGCCATTTCCACCCTTGAAGTGGTAAACATCTATGGTGCCGTTTTCAACCGAAAAGCTGCCGGTAGTCGAGGAGCCTGACAGGTAAATGTCGGCCTGGCTGGCGCTTTTGCCTGAGGGTGGGGTATTCTTGTCAAAACCCGATTCCTGCTCTGAGTCGGTAGGGCTTTCCACATCTACTTTTATCTCTCCTCCTGAAACAGGGCCTGATGTCATGTACTTTACTGTTGCCATAATTACGCTGGTTTTTTAATTGGGTTAATAAGACTGCTTAAGGGCCAAATATAAGGAAAATTGGGGAGGGAGAAACCCTGAAAGGATATTCTGCATCTGTCCCTGATCCTGTAACACTACTTCATAATATTTTCCTGATTTTTCACAGACATCTATCTACACCATCACCGCCAGCTTACTAACTTTCTCGGCAACTGACGACATCAGGTTAATAATATCTGTTACCTTTTCCAACTGGCCCAGGCTCTTTTTTAATTCAGAAGCCTCTTTATCTGCATCTTCTATCAATTGCCGGTAACCTGCCGCATTCTCATCGAGCTGTATCTTCAGCAGGTTCATATATTCGTTCCGCATCCGGGTGTAATTGTGCCTTAGCTTATCAACTGCCGTCTGTCCGCCTTCATCATATGCCTTTGCCCTGAGCCTGGCCTCGTTGTTTTCATATTCTTTCAAAGCTTTTTCGAGCTTCTCTTTCAGTTCTTCTATCATGGTCCTATTTGTTTTTTTCTACTATTGCTTCAATTTTGTCAAGCGTTGATATTATGTCGGTTATGCCGGGCTTGTCTTTGGAGATCTCTGAATGTACGATGGTGAGTTCCGTGAGTGCTTTTTCCACATCTTTAATTTCTTCTATGATCTCATCTTTTGCATCCCTTATGTCCTTCCTCAGTTCCAGGCGGTACATCATCAGCAATACCGCATCGTCACTGTAAGGCAGGTCCAGGTTTCTCGCAATTGCTTCAGGGTTGTATTTGTCAGAACTTACCTGGTTCAGCCTCCTTGCATATCCATCATACACCTGGTCAAGGTAATCGATCCATATCTCCGATTCTTTTTTCCAGAGTTCAAGGTATGCTTCTGAAAGTGCGTATAAAGCCTTGTTGTGTTTTTTGATCTTTTTTGCCTGGAAAGTTTCTGAAAGGTACCCGGCAACCTCAGGCAACCTGGTACTTACCTCCCCCGGCAATTCAGGCAGGCCTGCTATGGAATTATAGCTGTTCTGCAGCGCAGCCAGGGCCTCTTCGTTCTTATTACCATACTCCTTGTCAGTCAACAAGTTAAATATCCTGTAAGTGTTAAGCAGACTTTTGTAGGCTTCCTTACGGAGTTTGATCTGTTCCGAATAATCCACAGTCTCCGTGTCAGGAAGAGTCATGTTGGCCGGATCGCGATTTAATAGTATTTCTACCCTGTCCTGGTATAATTTGTCTTTTTCACGTTGTTCCGACAAGGTTGAATACACATCAAGGGCATCATTGCAAACCCCCATGCCTGCCCTGGAAGCCTGGCCCCCTAATTCGATCATCCTGCCTGAGGCACAGGACAACAGAAACAGAGGGATCAGTAAAAAAACTATTCTTGGTCTCATGAAAATAATATTTACTGGTTTAATACTTGACAGTCATAAAAGTAATTCTCCTCTGTTTCCTTGTCAAGCTATTTGAAAGAATTAGGACTTATTTAACGAATCGCCTGTTACCAAATCCAATTCATATTTGCTTATCCTCAAAACATCAACTCTTAAAAAGCTGTTCACAATTTTCCCACCCCCCGGCAGTTATACCTAACAGTAAACATTAACTTTGCACCTTAAAATTGAGCATGAGGAGCCAGGGCCTGGATGCAATCTAAGCTCTAAGCTCTCAACTCTAAACTCTATAGATTTGTCATTCATCTACCCAAATATCCTCTGGGGGCTCTTTGCCATAGCTATCCCCATAATTATTCACCTTTTCAATTTCCGGAGGTTCAGGAAGGTTTACTTTACCAATGTGAAGTACCTGGAAGAACTCAAGCTGGAGAATAAAAGAAAAACAAGGATACAGCACCTGCTGACCCTGCTCATGAGGATCCTGGCCATCGCCGCCCTGGTAATGGCTTTCGCACAACCCTATATCCCTCAAAAGGATACGGCGATCGACCAGAGGGCCGGCCA
>CAZXWD010000004.1:21129-29372 GCA_964644135.1 uncultured Bacteroidales bacterium
AAGCAGGGGCTCAACAAGTCGGTGTTCATTATTTCCGATTTTCAGAAAAGCATTTCAGATATCGGGGATATAACCGTTGACAGCACGATCAACCTCTTTTATGTCCCTGTCAGCTCTTTCTCGCAGGATAATTTGTTTATCGATTCCTGCTGGTTCGAATCGCCTGTCCATCAGTTGAACCAGAATGTCAAACTGATGGCCAGGATCAATAACAGGTCGGAAACCGATTACGAGAAAATACCGGTCAAACTATACATCAATAACAGCCAGAAGGCCCTTGCCAGCTTCAACCTGCGCGCAGGGCAGTACATCGACGTAGAACTGCCGTTTACGATCAAGCAGCCGGGGTACCAGTATGCCACCATAGAGATCACTGACTATCCCATCACCTACGACGACAAATTTTACCTCAACTTCCTGGTAAAGGAGGCGCTTCCTGTCATGGCTATCAATGCCGGAAAGGAAAGTTCTTACCTGAATGCCCTTTTTGGCAACGACGAGGCTTTTGATTTCGTCAACACCCAGGTGAATACACTGAATTATGCGGCCTTCAGGAATTACAACCTCATCATCCTGAATGGCCTCGAACAGGTTTCCTCCGGCCTGGCCTCAGAACTGAAAAATTTTATCGGATCCGGCGGGAGCCTGCTCGTAATTCCCCCGGTTGACCTTGACAGAAGGTCGTACAGGTTGTTCCTGAGGGAACTGGATGCCCCGGGGTATTCGGGGAAGAACACCATACAGACAAGAGTGAACTATATTGAAGAGCAGCATCCTGTTTTCAGGGATGTGTTTGAAAAGGGGTCGGGAAGGGAAAACGAAAACATTGATCTGCCGGCTGTCAAAACCTACTATGCCCTTACCGAAAGGCCCGGATCCGGCATGGTTACCCTGCTCAGGCTCGAAAACCGGCAGCCTTTTCTCTCCTCAAAGGAATTTGGCAACGGCAGTCTGTACCTGCTTGCTGTGCCTCTCGATGATGCTTTCAGCAATTTTCACAGGCATGCCATCTTTGTGCCGACCCTTTTCAACATTGGCCTTCTCAGTGCCGCCACTGCACCGCTGTACTACTTCATCGACAGTGATGAAGTGATCACATACGAAGGAGAAAGGCCGCAGGGTGACGATGTTTACAAGATCAGGAAGATCGACGGGGACCATGAATTCATACCCGAGGTGAGAATGGTCAATAACCAGGCCAACATTCTTGTTTACGACCAGGTTACCGAAGCAGGCCAGTATGAAATGCATTACAACAATGAGGTGCTGAAAGCGCTCTCGTTCAATTACGACAGGAGGGAGTCGGACCTGTCGTACATTGATGCTGAAAGAATAATCGAACTTTCCGAGGCTGCCGGGATCAGGTCGGCGCAGATACTCGACGAAGCTGAAACTCCCATTTCACAGCAGCTCAAGGATATCAAACAAGGGCAAAAGCTTTGGCGTTTATTCATTATCTTCGCCCTTGTTTTCCTGGCAGTGGAAACGTTTTTACTAAGATTCTGGCGATAAAATAATTCAAAATGAGGATACTGAAAGAAAATGCAGCGGGGCTGATAATCGACATCCAGGAGCGGTTATACCCTTACATACATGAGCACGAACAACTGACCCGGAACACTGAAATCCTGATAAAAGGACTGAAGGCCATCGAAATACCTCTGCTGGTAACGCAACAGTACACCAAAGGTCTTGGTGCAACCATCCCCCCGGTTGCAGAAGCAATGGGGGATTTTGAGCACCTGGAAAAAACAGCGTTCAGTTGCTGCGACGACGAGGGCTTCAATACCGAGCTGATCAGGCTGGACAAGAAATTCATCGTGATAACCGGCATTGAGGCGCATGTGTGTGTGTTGCAGACAACCATCGACCTCCTGGAGAAGAACTTCATACCCGTGGTGGTGGAGGATTGTATCTCTTCCAGGAGAGTAAACGATAAAAAGGTTGCCGTAGCAAGAATGAGAAGAGAAGGCGCTGTGGTGACCACTTATGAGTCCATTCTTTTTGAACTGCTGAGGCATTCAGGTACTGAACAGTTCAAAGCTGTTTCAAAACTGGTAAAATAACAGCCTGAAAATAAAGAAATGAGCACTGAGGAGGAAAACAGGGAACTCGAACCAGAACGCAAAGACAGCGAAGACCCTTCACAGGAAGAGGAAAAGGCGCGTCACAGAACGGTCCATTTATCGGGGATGTACCAGAACTGGTTTCTCGATTATGCTTCTTATGTGATACTTGAAAGGGCTGTACCCGATATGGACGATGGGCTGAAACCGGTCCAGCGAAGGATCCTTCATGCCATGAAAGAGCTTGACGACGGCCGGTTCAATAAAGTTGCAAACATCATTGGCCATACAATGAAGTATCATCCGCACGGGGATGCTTCCATCGGTGATGCACTTGTACAGCTCGGGCAGAAAGACCTGCTGGTGGAAACCCAGGGAAACTGGGGCAATATCCTCACAGGCGACAGCTCGGCAGCGCCGAGATATATTGAGGCAAGGCCTTCAAAATTCGGCCTCGAGGTGCTTTTCAACCCTAAAACTACTACCTGGAAAAGCTCATATGACGGACGTAACAAAGAACCGCTCACACTCCCTGTAAAGTTCCCGCTGCTCCTTGCCCAGGGCGTTGAAGGTATTGCTGTCGGACTGGCTTCAAAGATCCTGCCCCATAATTTTTTAGAACTCATAGATGCGTCGATCGCGATATTGAAAGGGGAAGACTTTGAGATACTTCCCGATTTCCCCACAGGCGGGCTGATGGATGCCACAAAATACAATAACGGCCACCGTGGCGGCAGGGTCAGGGTCAGGGCCCGCATAAAGAAGGAAGACAAGAAAACACTCGTCATTACCGATATCCCATTCGGGCTTACTACCACATCACTGATCGATTCAATTGTTACAGCAAATGACAAGCGCAAGATCAAGATCAGGAAGATAGATGACAATACAGCCGAAAATGTTGAAATTGTTATCCATCTTGCCCAGGGTGTTTCACCGGATCAGACTATCGATGCCCTCTATGCGTTTACCAACTGCGAGGTCTCGATATCGCCCAATGCCTGCGTGATCAAGGACGGAAAACCGCAATTTTTAGACGTAAAGGAGATCCTCCGCCATAATACGGATAAAACCGTTTACCTCCTGAAAAGGGAATTGGAAATTAACCTTGGCGAATTAAGGGAAGAGCTTCATTTTGCATCACTCGAGCAGATTTTCATAGAGGAGAAGATCTACAGGAAAATAGAAACAGCCAAAACCTGGGAAGCGGTGATAAACGCCATTAAAAAGGGGCTGGAGCCTTTTAAGAAAGACTTTGTGCGTGAGATCACCGAAGAGGACATAGTCAAGCTCACAGAGATCAGGATCAAGAGAATATCGAAGTACAATTCAATGCAGGCCGATGAAAATATAGCGAGGATAAAGGGGGCCATTGATGAAGTGCAGAACCATCTTGATAATCTCATTGATTACTCAATAAACTATTTCAAACAGATAAAGAAAAAATACGGCAAGGGCAGGGAACGCAAGACCGAGATAAGGAACTTCGATACCATAGAAGCTACAATGGTGGCAGCAGCAAGCGAAAAACTCTATCTTAACCGCGAAGAAGGGTTTGCCGGTACCAGTCTCAGGCGTGATGATTATATATGCGACTGTTCAGATATAGACGATATCATAGTTTTCCGGGCCGACGGCACCATGATTGTTACCAAGGTCGAGAGCAAGTTCTATGTAGGTAAGGATGTTATTCACATTGCGGTTTTCAAGAAAAATGACGACCGTACGATCTATAACATGATCTACCGCGACGGAAAGAAAGGGAAGTATTATGTAAAAAGATTTGCTGTGACCAGTGTGACAAGGGACAAAGAGTACAAACTCACAAAAGGCACACCCGGGTCAAGAGTTCTGTACTTCACTGCCAATCCCAACGGTGAAGCTGAAATACTTAAAATTTATTTCCGCCCCAGGGAAAGGATGAAGAAAACATCGATGGAATTCGATTTCAGCAAGCAGGCGATAAAGGGGCGAAATGCTAAGGGCAATATCCTGACCGGTAATCCCATCAAGCAGATAGTGAAAAGGGAAGAGGGTGTGTCGACCCTCGGGGCGCTGGATATATGGTACGATGATACTGTCAAGCGGCTCAATACGGAAGAAAGAGGCAAGTACCTCGGGGCTTTTAAGGAGAGCGACAGGATCATCGTTTTTACGAAATCAGGCCTTTTCAGGACCTATGGTTATGAGCTTACCACCCATTTCGATTTTGAAGACATCATCCTGATCGAAAAGTTTGATCCTGAACGGGTTTACACTGTTATTTACATCGACGGGGAGACAGGTTCTCATTATATCAAACGTTTCAATGCTGAGATCACCGATAAGCCTGCAAGTTACCTCAACGATCATAAGGAATCACGGTTACTCGAGTTGATAACCGATACCTATCCGCGTGCCGAACTTTCGTTTGAGGACCGGAAGAACGGAAAACCCCGCGACAAAGAGCAGGTGGACCTCTTTGAAATGATAGCCGTTAAGGGTCATGGGGCAAAAGGAAAACGGCTTTCAACAATACCTTTGACAAAGGTCAGGATGCTGGACCCGTTGCCGGAGCCTGAAGAAGAGAATGTGGATACGACGGAGTCGGACGTTAACGAAGAAAATGAAAGTGAGGAAGCCCAAAATGCTGAAGATAGCCAGGAAAATAAGGCTTCGCCTGAAAAAGAACCTGTTGAAAAGAAGAAGCTCTCTGACGATGAATCCGGGGAAAACAAAGAAAGCCCCGGTAAAGGCCAGATAGAGCTGGAATTCTGACCAGGCCGGGTTGTGGGATTCAGAAATAAATTGGAAATTTGCATTATCATAAGTGCTTAAAAACGAATTATAAAGAAGAAAAGAAATGACTGATAACAGGGTGCTCGATATTAATGAAGACGTGAAATGGATCGGTGTGCTCGATCGAGATATTGTGACTTTTGATGTTGTGATGGAAACCAAATACGGCACTACTTACAATTCGTTTTTCATTGATGCCGAAAAGAAGACCATTGTCGACACTTCAAAAGAAAAGTTCTGGGATGTTTACCTGGATAAGATCAAACAAGTGACTGACCCGGCTGAAATTGAATATATAATTGTCAATCATACAGAACCGGATCATTCGGGAAATCTTAGGAAACTTCTTGAGCTAGCCCCTAAGGCCACAGTGGTGGGGTCGGGTAACGCCATAAGATACCTGAAAGACCTCATGATGCCCGATTTCCCCCATATGATAGTGAAAGATGGTAATACCCTCGACCTGGGCAACAAGACGCTGAGATTCATGAGCGCCCCGAACCTTCACTGGCCTGATACAATCTATACCTACCTGATAGAGGACAGGATCTTGTTTACATGCGATTCATTCGGATGCCACTATTGTCACGA
Organism: uncultured Bacteroidales bacterium; assembly: GCA_964644135.1. Lineage (GTDB taxonomy): Bacteria > Bacteroidota > Bacteroidia > Bacteroidales > JAGOPY01 > CAZMOK01. The sequence continues at coordinate 26,565 of CAZXWD010000004.1, forward strand.
GGAAATGTATGACGACAGGGTAGGGGATTTCAATGATGCCTTCGATTATTATTTCAGGGTAATCCTGAGGCCATTCAGTAAGTTCATGCTGAAGGCCATAGATAAGATCAGGCCGCTCGAAATAGATATGATCCTTCCGGGCCATGGACCACTACTGATGACCAAATGGCAGGAATATGTTGATAAATCGGAGAAGTATGCAAGAGAATACCTAAATACACCCGAACAAAGAAAGGTATTTATACCTTATGTGAGCGCGTACCATAAAACAGGGGCGCTTGCCGAAAAGATAGCCGAAGGGGTCAGGTCAGCTGGCGACATCGATGTGGAAGTTTGCGATATAGAACATTCCTCACTTGGCGACCTCGACATGAAAATGACCCAGTGTTCGGCAGTGATTGTAGGATGCCCCACCATTAACCAGAATATCCTGCTCCCGATATATAAGTTGTTTTCGATTATCAGTCCTCTCAGAGATAAGGGAAAACTGGCAGGCGGATTCGGATCGTATGGCTGGAGCGGCGAAGGAAAGACCCTTATCAGTGAAGGCCTCAGAAACCTTAAACTTAATTATATGGATGAAGGGGTTTTTGTCAAGTTCTCACCTGATAATGAGGACCATGAACTTGCCTTTGAATATGGCACTAAATTTGGTAAAGAGATCTTAGCTGAAGATCAGAGTTGATAAGGTGTATCAAAAAATGAAGACTTCCTTCAGGATATCGTTTCTGCTTTTAACAGGGTTCATTCTCCTTTTTATTGCGGGCTGTTCATCCTATAAAAAGGTTGCCAAAGATTATGTTGAAGCTCCGCCGGGACACACTTTCCTCATACTCAAACCTGAATTTCTCTATAAGGATAATCTTAAGGATTATCAAATAGAGAACAAGGACTCACTCACGGAGGCAGAAATGGATTCAATACTTTTCTTCTCGAGTATTTATTTGAAAGAAATTGAAGACAGGGTGTTCATCGACACGCTGGTTGAAAACCTGGAAAGGAACCTGGAACGTTTCGGGTTCAATATTTATGCAGAAGAACAGATGAAGGAGTTCATGGCGCTTCAGAAACCCGCATACGTCGTAAACATTGCCCAGATACTTCTCGAAGAATATGTTTATCCTTATGAGGCGGAAGCAGTGATTTACAATGAGGTTGTCTCTGTTAAGGATATAGACCTGAATGCCCTCAATATCAACATCTGGTTTGAACTCAATCCCGTCAATACAGAAAATGAAGCTGCAAGGGTTCTTTTCGCCAGCGACCAGATCTATGATGATATGGAAGGGCGGTTCATGGGGGGGCTTTTCGGCTCAGACCTTAAGTTTGAATATACGGTCGACAGCCTTAAGGTGGATGAGATCTATTATTCGGGAGCAGCCCTGGGCAGAAAATACGCCATGTACTTCAATGATTATTTCCTGAACAGATATATCCTGAAGAACCTTCCTTCAGATTACAATTTGGAAGAGTATTATCATTATAATCCCTCCTCAGGCAAGATCTATCCAATTGATGAGGAGTACCGGTTTATTGAGATGGACCTTCAATAATTGCACGATGTAGCGATGTAACGACATAACGATGTAACGATATAACGATATAACATTCTTTTCAACTGTCAACTGTCAACTGCCGACTGCCGACTTTTCCAAGGGGTGGGTATAACTATTCAAAGGAGAAAACACATCAGTATTGCAATATCTCCTTTGTAAACCGTAAACTGTAAAATGTAAACTGTAAATTTTAAGGTTTAAAAAGGATCTTCCCGGCCGACATGTTCTTTATATATTTCCTGAGGCCTTCCTGCACTTCTTCCAGCTTATACACTCCCTGGACCCGGCTTTTCAGTGTTCCGGAAATGACCAGTTCCTGTACTTCTTTCGCCACCTCTTTGTATTTATCAAGGCCAAGCTCGTCTTTCCAGTCGCCAAGATTAAAACCGGTAATGGTTTTATTTCTGAATATGAGGTCCATATTCTTGACATTTCCAAGCCGCTGACCCGACAACCCGCCATAGAGAACGAGCTCGGAATTTGAAGGCATGGCGTTGAATATACTCCCTGAAAGCTCCCCGCCAACTGCATCAAAAGCAATGCGTGCATCAAATTCCAGGGCGAGCTTATGCAGGTTCTCCTGAAAGTTATCATCGTTAATGTTAAGAATATTCTTAAAGTCCTGATCAGCAAGTTCTTCTTTCCTCTCTTCTTTTCTTACAATATTAATTACTTCAATACCATTCTCTTTTGCCAGGTTGTTCAGGAAACGGCCTATTTGCCCTGAGGCCGCATTTTGTATAAAAGAGCGGCAATCTTTTTTCAGAACGAGAGTATAAAGGGCATAGGCAGTGAAAGGATTGATACAGAGTGTGGCCGCCTCCTCATCCGACATCTCGTTCCTTATCTCGATGCAATTCTTCCAGTCGGTGACGAAATATTCAGCCCAGGTGCCATCCTCGGAAGGTTCCTGAAGGAAACAGCATACCCTGTTGCTTATGAGGTCGCGTGCCTCGCGCATGTAGCCGGCATCGACCACTTCTCCCGAAGCTTCAAATCCCGGTACAGCCGGTAATACCCGTGTAACATTGTAATTGCCCAGCATGAATGCAATGTCGGAGGGATTGCAGGGTGCTGATTTCATCCTGATAAGCACCTGGTTGCCCGATGGCTGTGGTATCTCTTTATCCTTTACTTCAAGGCTCCTCAGCGCCCTTACAATGTTTGTGTTATATTCCGGTAGCGTTACGGCTTTCATAGGGTTATAAGTGTTATGGTGTTACGGGTTACGGGTTACGGGTTACGGGTTACG
>CAZXWD010000004.1:29472-61571 GCA_964644135.1 uncultured Bacteroidales bacterium
CTGCGCTTGCCTTGTAAATTATCTCAACTCTCAAATCTCAAATCTCAACTCTTCCTTACCTGCCTGGCGTATGGCGCTATGCTTTGATCCACGAACTCTTTCCTCAGGTACTTGAAATAACCGGTCACAGCTACCATGGCCGCGTTGTCGGTACAATATTCGAACTTAGGGATGAATACCCTCCAGCCCAGCCTTTCACCGGTTTCTCTTAGTGTTGTCCTCAGCTCGCTGTTTGCCGAAACGCCACCAGCCACTGTTACGTCTTTTATTCCCAGCTCCCTGGCAGCCGCTTCCAGTTTCTTCATCAAGACATTTATGATCGTCCTCTGAATTGAGGCGCTCAAATCATTTTTGTGCTTTTCAATGAAATCACTGTCCTTTTTCAGGTTATCCCTCAGAAAATAAAGGAAAGAGGTTTTTAAGCCGCTGAAGCTGTAATCGTATCCGGGAATATTTGGCTCAGGGAAACTGAATGCTTCGGGATCACCCTCTTTAGCCAGTTTATCTATTAAAGGCCCCCCGGGGTATGGCAGTCCCATGATCTTTGCAGCCTTATCGAAAGCTTCTCCTGATGCATCGTCGATGGTCTGGCCAACGATCTCAGTATCAAAATAATCCTTAACGAGAACTATTTGAGTGTGCCCACCTGAAACTATAAGGCAAAGAAAGGGAAAACCAGGTTTTTCAGGATTCTCTTCATCGTCGATAAAGTGGGCAAGGATATGGGCGTGCAGGTGGTTGACTTCAATGATCGGTATGTCAAGTCCGAGGGCCATCGATTTTGCAAAAGAAGTACCTACGAGCAACGATCCCAGCAGGCCGGGACCCCTGGTGAAAGCAATGGCATCAAGGTCATTTTTAGCTATATTTGCCTGCTTCAGGGCAATATCTATGACCGGTATGATGTTTTGCTGATGTGCCCTTGAAGCAAGTTCGGGTACAACACCACCGTATTTCTTGTGAATGTCCTGGTTTGCAATGACATTGGCAAGAATTTTGGTATTAACAGAAACAGCGGCTGACGTATCGTCGCATGATGATTCTATGCCCAGTATAAAAGTGCTCATAAATTCAGGAACAAAATTATCAAAAAAATAGTACAGGCATTAGGGGCTTTTCTGGTAGTGCTGCTTGCAGTAATGCTATCGTTGTTGCTCATACTCAAATCACCTGTTGCACAAACCAACCTGGCGAGGATATTTGCAGGCTATATGACCAGGGAGCTTGGCACCATAGTTCAGGTCGACAAGATAAGGATAGGGATCAGGAATATCATTGTTAAAGGTCTTTATGTTGAGGATCACAGGAAACAACCCCTTATAGATTCAAAACTAATAAGTATTGCTCCTTCACGCCTCAATTTTGCCGAAAACCGATTTTACTTCAGGGAAGTTTTGCTTGACAGTACCCTCTTCAACCTGAGGAATTATTCGGGTGAGGAAAAATCCAATCTTACGCGGATCACCGATTTTTTTAAAGGAGATCAAACAGACAGCGACACTCTGAAAGAAAGCAAAATATACCTGTCAAGTGACAAGGTCACACTTAATGGCTGTCATTTTATATTGTTCGATGAAGAAAAGCAGAAGGATGTTGATGCGATAGACTATGCTGATATGGACATTAGCAGCATTGATCTTGGTATACGGAATCTCGAGTTTACAGGTGATACCATTAAGGCTTTGATTGAGGAGCTCTCTGCAAGGGAAAAGAGTGGTTTCATCCTGAAAGCATTCAAAGGAAACTGTACTGTCAGCTCAACCGGTTTCACAGTGGACGACCTGGAATTGAAAACCAATGAGTCATCACTCTTTATGGACCTGGCTTTTGATTATTACCACTACCAGGCTTTCAATGAATTTATCGACTCAGTGAAGATGATGGCAGACATCAGGCCTTCAAGGCTGCAGATGAGAGATATAGGATACTTTACCGAAACTCTCAAGGTAATGGATAATGAACTCAAAATTGAATGCGGCTTTACAGGAACTGTTGCCGATTTCCTGGCTGAAGACCTTAAGTTTTCTTTCGGTAAGGCGATGAAATTCGATGGAAACGTTTCATTGGCAGGACTTCCTGACATATACGATACAAAAGCGGGATTGAACATCAATTACCTGTATGTCAATAAAGAAGATATTGAGTCTTTTGCCTTGCCTATTGAAGGAACTTATCTTGAAATGCCCGAAGAATTATATAAACTGGGCGATGTCAAAATAACCGGAAGCTTCAACGGTGTTTACAACGATTTCATTTCCAAAGCAAGGATCGACAGTGAAATAGGCTCTGTTCTGACCGACCTCGAAGTGATCTGGGATCCGGGGATCGGTACAGTAAAATATGATGGAAATCTTTCGACAAAGCGGTTCGACCTGGGTAATTTCCTGGCCATCGATCAACTCGGGGAAATTACCATGCAGGCCGAAGTCAATGGAAAAGGGATCACTGCTGAGGATGTGGCCCTTTACCTTACCGCCTGGATCGATACCCTGGGGTTCTATGGAAATTCATATGAGCAAATGGTTATCGGCGGGGAATTATCGGACGAAATGTTCAATGGCCGCTTTCTCGTCGACGACCGGCTTGCCTCTGTTGAATTTACGGGGCTTGTGGATTTCGAGCGCTCACGCCCTTTGATGAACTTCAAGCTTAATGTCAGGGATGCCTGGCTTTATAAGATGAATATTGTAAAACGTTCAGAAGACGCAAGGATCTCCGGAAAGGCCGAAGTGATCGTCGACTTTGCCTCACCCGACGACTGGATGGGGACGGTACGTTTTGATACAGTAAAATATACTGAAAACGAGAAGGAGTATTCGCTCGACAGCCTGACCATAAATGGGGCCATACATCCCGATGGCCCTGACTGGCTGAGGCTTGGAAGTGATATCCTGGATATAGCAGCCAACGGTGACTTTACCCTGACAGGAGCCTGGCCCGACCTGGAAAGATCTTTTCTTCATTACCTGCATGACTCAACAGAGACCGTTAAAGAAGCCGGCAATCAGAGCTACCTGTCGCTCACTGTCGATCTTAAGCAAACAGAGCAAATGAGTGAGCTGTTCATGCCCTCGCTCAATCTCTCCCCAGGTTCTGTTATTGCAGGTTCGTTCAACAGTTATGACAACGACATCAGCTTCAGGCTTACTTCCGATTGGATAACCTTCGGAAATACAAGTTTCGATGATGTAATCCTGGAGACAGAGCCCGTGAACGACAGCCTCGAAATAACTCTTTCTTCCCGCAACATTGTATTCAGGGAAAAAGATCCTGAAAAAAACATGGGCAGGCTTGGTCTTGATAATTTCTTTGCCGGATCCAAAATAGCAAACGGTGATATAAGATGGAGGTTCCGGTGGGATGATGTAACCGACAGGGACCTGAACATTGCAGAAGTGAAAGGCTTGCTGCAGGTCAATGAAGAGAGGGAAACAGTACTGGAGATCAGTAACCTGGATGCTGTAGTGAATGGAGATCCATGGCGGCTGGAACCGGGTAATAAAGTGCTCTTCGGACCGAGATTTTTATCTGTTAAGGATTTTAACCTCAGAAGCAGTGAACAGCAGTTGCTGATATCGGGTGTGGTCAGCGGGAGCACTTCCGATACCATAGACCTCGTTTTCAATAACTGGGACCTGACAAATTTCAACCCTCTTATCAGTTCCTCCAGTATCAGTGTTGAAGGCTTTATCAATGGTCAGTTCAACCTTACAGGAATTTACTCGAACCCATCGGTGATCTCAGATATTTCCGTAAAAGATTTCAGCTTTAATGAAGAATACCTGGGTGAACTTCTTATAAACACAGAGTGGATCAATGCCGACAGTTCGCTTAAAGTTCGTACGCAGATCCTTGAGCAGGGTAATATCTCCCAGTTCAGGACGGTTGACATTGAAGGGTTTTATTATCCCCTTAAGGAGGAGGGTTACCTTGATTTTGACATTGAAATGAATAACCTGAATCTTGCAATGGGTGAGCCCTTTCTTGAAAGTGTCATGTCTGATATCAGCGGACTGGCAACAGGTAAGCTGTCGCTCAGGGGAAGTCTTTCAAAGCCTGTATTATCGGGTAAACTAAACCTGATGAGGACAGAACTTCTCATCGATTACCTGAATGTTAGTTATTCGCTCGCACACGATGTGTATTTTGATGAAAACCTCATATTTTTTGAGGATGCCATTGTTTACGACTCCAAAGGCAACAGGGTACTTGCCAGTATGAACCTGTCGCATGATTACTTCAGTGATTTTTACCTCGACCTGAACCTGCAGCCCGATAATGCACTTGCAATGAACACCACAAGATACATGAATGAGGTATTTTACGGAAAAGCTTTTGCTTCGGGAAATGTTTCAATAACCGGGCCTTTCGACGACCTGACAATGGACATAGATGCTACTTCTTCCAAAGGAACTGATGTGATTATCCCCATTCAGTATTCGGTTGATGTTTCGCAAAGCGATTTCATAGTATTTACAAGTGAACTGGAAAAGGAAGAAGAAGAGGTTGATGATGCATACAAAACACAGGTCAAAGGGCTTAAACTTAATTTAGACCTCAATGTGAACCGCAATGCTGACCTGCAGTTATACCTGCCTGGCGATATGGGCTTTATCAGGGCACGTGGCGATGGTGACATTAATATGGGGATTGATTCCAGGGGCTATTTTACCATTAATGGCAACTACCGCATTTCAGACGGACTTTTCAACTTTAACCTGGAACAATTGCTCTCCAAAAGGTTCCAGATTAGGGAAGGATCCCGTATAACCTGGAATGGCGACATTTATGATGCGGATATCAATATCGCAGCTATCTTTAAAACCAAGACAACCCTCGCAGGACTGGGTATGGCACTGCCCCAGGGCGCCGAGAACCAGCGTGTGAATGTCCACTTGTATGTGCTGCTTACCGAAAACCTCTTTAACCCGAACATCAGGTTCAGTATCCGTTTTCCTTATTTGCAGGAAGCTGTGAAATCAAACATATATGCAGTGATGGACACTACAGATAATTCGGTGATGAACCAACAGGCCATATCCTTGCTCGTACTCAATAGCTTCAGTTCCCCCGGTTATGCCAGCACAGCCAGCCCCATTAACTCGTATTCGATAATTGCCAACCAACTGAGTTCAATTCTCTCAAAGATCAGTAATGACTTTGATATAGGGGTCAATTATATTCCCGGTGACGAGATCAGCAGGGAGGAGGTTGAAGTTGCCCTTTCAACCCAATTATTCAACAACAGGTTGATCATAGACGGAAATGTGGATGTTCCCACCAGCAATAATGCAAATTCTCAGAATACAAGTAATATTGTGGGTGAAGTGAATGTAGAGTATAAGCTTACTGAAGACGGCCGTTTCAGGGTAAAAGCCTTCAACAGGTCTAACAATCTTAACATGCTTGAACAATATGCCCCTTATACCCAGGGCGTTGGCCTTTTCTACAGGAGGGAGTTCGATAATCTTGGCGAATTGTTCAGGCGTGACGAGCAGCGTAAAAGAATAAAAAAAGACAATCAGAAGGAGGAAAAAGACAATGTTGATTAACTTTGCAGCTTGAAACGATTTAACCTGATGAGATATATTCTACCATTCCTTATAATTATACTTATTGCCTTTTCATCCGGATCTTTGGGCCAGATCTCCGTTACTTACGATGATATGCCATCACCCGGCGATACGATCAGGACAAGCACAGCGATGGTGCTCGACGGGTTGGATTACGAATCGACGGGTGAAAACCATACCTGGAATTTCAGCGGCCTGCAGCCGATGTTCCAGCAGGTGGACACTTTTGTGAGCATATTCGAAACACCTGCAACTTACCAGGTTTTTTTCAACAATCAGTTTTTATATCCTGAGCACAAGGCTACAATTGCAAAAGCTTTTTTTGAGTTTGACCTTATCCAGGGCTTTGAAGTACAGGATACTTACCAGTTTTACAAAGGTTCTGGTGATGATTACAGGGAAGTGGGGTTTGGCGTGCGGCTCAGCGGGATCCCAATCGCCATCCAATACGATCAGATCGATGTGATCTATGATTTCCCAATTGAATACGGCAACGTTGACTCATCCTTCTCGGGCTTTGAATTTGCCCTTCCCAACCTTGGGTATGCCAGTAGCGAAAGATCCCGCAGAAATACGGTTGACGGATGGGGGACCCTCATCACTCCCTATGGTGAGTTTGATGTGCTCAGGATGAAAACGCTGATAAACCAGCGCGACAGTGTTTATATTGATACAGCCGGACAAGGTTTTCCCGTTAACCGTGAGATCACGGAATACAAATGGCTGGGCAAGGAAAACGGTCTTCCCCTGCTGAAGATAACGGAAGAGGGGCTCCTTGTGCAGGCCACCTATGTCGATTCGGTCAGGAATGCTTTCTCCGACATTGAAGAATCTGTGGCAGAGTCTTATAACCTGATTGTATATCCCAATCCCTGCGATGAATATTTAAGTGTCCATTACGAGCTCAAGGATCTGCAGAATCTCAGAATCTCGATCTTTACAATATATGGGCAGGAGGTTTTCAGGATTGATCTGAAAAATCAGACGCCCGGCCTGTATAACCGCATTGTTAACATTAATGCCGAAGGGATATCGCCCGGAGTATACCTGCTCCATTTCAGCACTTCCCAAATAAGGAAAGTAAGACGTATCGTTGTCCGGTGACCGTGACTTTTTTTGACTAATTTTATCCTCCCATGGGGGAAAAGTATTTTCAGGTCTATAAATCTTCGGCCGGCTCGGGCAAAACATTCACCCTGGTAAGGGAATACCTTACTATTGCTCTATCCGGGCCAAACAATTTCAGGCATATTCTGGCAATCACCTTCACAAATAAAGCTGCGGGCGAGATGAAGGAGCGGGTGGTTAAATACCTTAAAGCCATCAGGGATCTCCATTTTGAGGAAATGGACAAAGGAACACGTGAGATGGCAGGGCAACTGTTGGAAAGCACAGGCCTGGGACCGGACGACCTTAAGGAAAGGGCATCCATGGTGCTGAATAACATCATCCATTATTATACGGATTTTGCGATAAGTACTATCGACAGCTTTGTACACAGGCTCGTGAGGTCGTTTGCCTTTGACCTCAACCTGCCGCTGGAGTTTGAAGTTGAACTGAATGCAGATGAACTGCTCAGCGCTGTAGTGGAAAAGCTTCTTAAGAGGGTCGGGAAGGATCCCTCACTGACTTCAATACTAGTAAGTTTTATTGAATCAAGAGCTGAAGATGAAGGAAGCTGGAAGATCGAGAAGGATCTGAGCAAAGCCTCCCTGACTCTTTTTCAGGAAGACAGTACTGAATTTATCAGGAAGCTCCGAAAGCTCACTCCTGAAGATTTTCGGAATATTTTAAATAAGATCAATGAGGAGATCAGCCGTTTTGACAACAGGATGGAGACTCTTGGAGGGGAAGCCCTCAGGCTGATGGAAGAAAACAGTATATCGGTCAGCGATTTCAAACATGGTAAGCAAGGGGGTGCGGGAGTTTTTTTCAGAAAGATCAAAAACAATCAATTTGATTCAACTGTCCCCGGCAAGTCATTAAAGAAATCAATAGAGCAGGATGATAGCTGGGTGGCCGGTAAGGCTGACAAACCGGCCGCTGATGCCATTGAAAGCCTGAAAGGCAAATTCAGGCAATTGTATGATGAGATACAGGGCTATCGTGATAAACATGAAAAAAAATACAGGCTTTTCAGGTTAATAAGAAAATACATTTACCAGGTAGCCACCCTAACAAGCATTGAACAGGTAATTGATGAATTCAGGAAGGAAGACCATATAGTCCATATTTCCGAGTTCAATAAACGAATTGCCTCAGTGGTGCTGGAAGAGCCTGTACCTTTTATTTATGAAAGGATCGGTGAGCGTTACAACCATTTCCTTATAGATGAATTCCAGGATACCTCCATCCTGCAATGGCAAAACCTAATCCCTTTGCTCGAGAACGGACTATCCTCAGGAAATATGAGCCTTGTGGTAGGGGATACGAAGCAGGCTATTTACAGGTTCAGGTCAGGTGAGGTTGAACAATTTTCAAAGCTGCCTGAACTGGTGCCCGGAGTTAAGGATGTTGCCGACCGTCAAAGGGTGCTTGTAACCAATTATAAGGAAGAAAATCTCGATACAAACTACAGGAGCAGCAAAGAGATTGTTGATTTCAACAATGATTTTTTCACCACGCTCAGCCGGGAGCTTGACGAAGAAAGCCGCGAATATTATAAAGAAGTAATTCAGAAAACCAATAAGGATAAAGAAGGATATGTAAGGCTTCAGTTCTTCGATACCAAAAACAATGAGGAATACCATGAAAGCACAATGGATGCTGTTCTTGCCGCTATCAGGGATCTGTTGGAAAGGAATTACTCCCTGAGCGATATTGCCATCCTCTTCAGGGGAAATGAAAAAGCCAGCAGGATGGCAAGGCACCTGCTCGGCAACGGCATCCCGGTTGTTTCCTCCGAATCACTGTTGCTGGCGTCATCCCCCGAGGTCAACTTCATGGTATCCTGGCTGAAATACATGAGAAACCCGCATCAGGGCATACCCATGGCAACCATTCTGAGTTATCTTTCAACTGCCGGTAAACTTGAAAATATAGATCTTCACGAACTTTTCAGCAAGTCGGGAACAGGAATGGGATGGGGGGACCGGGATCTTTTGTATTACCTTGAAGAAAGAGGGTTTAAACTTACAAGGGGGTTGCTCCGCCAGTCGGGATTGTACGACTTCGCAGAAGAGATGATCAGGGTTTTTGGTCTTGATGATAAAGTGGATCCTTATATTCTTTTCTTTATGGACACTTTGCTTGAGCAATCTTCAAAAGGCCGGGGCGACCTGGGGGAATTTCTCAACTGGCTGGATGACCATTATGATAAGCTCTCTGTTGTGGTGCCTGAAAATGTGGATGCTGTGAGGGTGATGACCATCCATAAAGCCAAAGGCCTCGAGTTCCCGGTTGTGCTTTTGCCTTTTGCCGACAGCGATACCAGGAAACTCACAAAAGACATGCTCTGGACCGGGATCAGTAATAAGGAGTTGCATCCTATGGTTGCAGGACTGCTTCCTGCAAAGAAGGAGCTGAAAGACGCCGGTTATACCGAAATGTACGAACAGGAGAAGAGAAAAAGCACAATAGACCTTCTGAATCTTGTTTACGTTGCTTTCACCAGGCCTTCCGAAAGGCTTTATGTCTATTCCGGAAAACCAACGGGAAAAGGCAATCCTCTATTCTCTATCCCTTCAATGATGAGGCATTATCTCACACAAAAGAATGCGTGGGATGAAGCAAAGGATGTGTTTGAGATTGGGTCGGGACAAGCCAAAGCGCCTGTAAGGAAAGACGACAGGCCTGATCATGAACTGGGGATCAGCCGGATCAATTCCATGATATCCAATTCATGGAAAGGCAGGCTTCTCCTCAGCTATAATTCACCGGCTGTATGGGATGCCGGTAAGCCGGCTGAAATGGTATCTTGGGGAAACCTGGTCCATTACACACTTTCTAAGATCTCTGACCGGACCGACTCTGAAAGGGTGCTTGAAGAGCTTATGAGTTCAGGGACGATCACAGGCAAGGAAAAGGAAAAACTGGATGCTTTGCTTGTATCCTTATTTGAAAATAAGGAAATTGCCGACCTGTTTGAGAACGGCTGGGAGGTGTTCACCGAACGTGAATTGATCGGTGCAGATGGTAAATCTCGAAGGCCTGACCGTATATTAAGGAAGGATAGATCCGTTAAAATTATAGACTTTAAGACCGGAAAAAGATCACCCGGTCATGCTGATCAGTTGATGGAATATGCTGGAATACTGGAAGAGGCAGGATATTCGGTGAAAGATCTTTTCCTTTTGTATCTTTCCGGGCAGCCGGAGCTTGTAAGATTGAATTAATTACGAAGAAGTGTGGATGTAATTAATTTATCGTTTAATTTAATTTTTATCAATTATGAAAAAAGCTATTTTGTTTTTATTGTTAGGCGTGATTGCGGCTTTTACTGTTGCAGCACAGGACGAGGCCAGACTGCTGAGGTTCCCGGCCATTTACGGCGACCAGGTGGTTTTCACCTATGCGGGTGATCTCTACACTGTGGACAAAGACGGCGGGGTTGCCAGGAAAATGACCAATCACAAAGGATATGAAATGTTTGCACGTTTCTCTCCCGATGGCAGTACACTTGCCTTTACGGCACAGTACGACGGCAACACGGAAGTGTATACAATGCCTGCCACGGGTGGCGTGCCTACCAGGCTGACTCATACGGCAACCCTCGGAAGGGATGATATTTCCGACAGGATGGGCCCCAACAATATTGTTATGGCCTGGACAAACGACGGAAATGAGATCATTTACCGTTCCAGGATGCAGTCCTTTAATTCTTTCGTTGGCCAGTTATTCAAAGTGAGCATCAAAGGAGGCCTTTCAGAGCAATTGCCTCTTTCTACCGGTGGTTTCTGCTCTTATTCACCCGATGGGAAGAAACTGGCCTTTAACAGGGTGTTCCGTGAATTCCGTACATGGAAATATTACAAGGGAGGAATGGCCGACGAAATCCGGATCTTTGACTTTGAGACCGGTGAAGTTTCGGCCATAACCGATAACGAGGCACAGGACATTTTCCCGATGTGGTGGGAAGACAAGATCTATTTCCTGTCGAACCGTGACCGCATTATGAACCTCTTCGAATATGATCTTAATACTGAAGAGACAACCAAGCTTACGGATTACGAAAATTACGACATCAAGTTTCCCTCGCTTGGCGACGGGCAGATCATATACGAAAATGGAGGCTTCATCTATGTTTATGATATTGATACAGAAGAGATAAGCAAAGTAGAGGTGGTCATTGCCGAAGATTTCTTTTCAGGAAGGAATGAAATCAAGGACGCCTCAGAATTCATCAACACAGCCGGGATATCACCCGATGGGAAAAGAATAGTGTTCGGTGCCCGAGGTGATGTTTTTACGGTACCTGCCGAATCGGGGGTTACAAGAAACCTTACCGAAACTCCAGGTGTACATGAAAGGGATGCCAAGTGGTCACCCGATGGCAAGTGGATTGCATATGTTTCGGATGCCACAGGTGAGTTTGAGATCTACATTGAACCGCAGGACGGCATGGGCGAAGCCATCCAACTGACTGAGAACGCAGATACATACAAGTTCGACATAGAATGGTCGCCCGACAGCAAGAAGATCATGTGGAGCGACAAAAAGCTAAGGCTGCAGTATGTTGACATAGACTCAAAGAAAGTCACCCTGGTAGGCCAGGAAGATGTCTGGGAATACTTCAACTTCAACTGGTCACCCGATTCCAAATGGATAGTCTATACGGCTATTGACCCATACTTCATCGGCAGGGTGATGCTTTATAATGTCGATACTGAAGATAGGCATGAAGTTACAGGCGAATGGTATACATCAGGCGGAGCTTCATTCAGCAGGGATGGCAAATACATTGTTTTTACTTCCGACAGGGATTTCAACCCGATCTACAGCCAGACCGAATGGAACCACGCTTACAGCAATATGTCGAGGATCTATCTTGTGCCCTTATCGAAAGAAACACCCAATCCTTTTGCGCCTGAAAATGATGAGGTTGAGATAAAGAAGGATGCTGAAGAAAACGGCGATGACAAGAAAAAGGAAGATAAAGAGGAAGATGACGGATTGATAGAAGTCGACACAGAAGGGTTGATGGACAGGATAATAGGCGTGCCCGTAAGTCCTTCCAATTACTGGAGTGTAACCTGCGTTGACGATAAACTTTACTACAACGAATCAAAGCAGGGTGGTGATGGGATGAAACTCAAGATGTATGACCTGAAAAAGGAAAAGGAAACGGAACTTGCTGACGGCATGAGGTTCCAGATCTCAGCAGACGGTAAAAAGATGCTGGTCAATAAAGGCAAAAAGTATGCTGTGATAGACCTTCCCTCATCAAAGGTAAAGCCCGATAAATACGCCGACCTGTCGAATATGAAGGTATTTGTTGACTTCAGGAAGGAATGGGAACAGATCTACAATGAGGCCTGGAGGCAGATGCGCGATTTCTTCTATGTTGAAAATATGCATGGGCTAAACTGGGAAGCAATGCGCGATAAATATGCTGTATTGCTTCCGTATGTGAACAACCGCAATGACCTCAACTACCTGATCGGTGAGCTGATAGGAGAACTGAACGTAGGCCATGCCTACATCAGCGGTGGCGACAAGCCAAAACCGGAAAGGATCAAGACCGGGCTTCTCGGAGCAAAGCTTGAAAAGGACGAATCCGGTTATTTTATGGTCGAAGAGATCCTGGAAGGCCAGAACTGGGATAAAAAGATGCGCTCACCACTTACCGAGATCGGCGTTGACGTGAAAGCAGGAGAATATATAATCTCCGTTAACGGAAAACCTACCGATGAGATGACAGATATTTATGCCTCACTGGTGGGCAAGGCAGGGGACCAGATCCTCCTGAAAGTCAATGATGAGCCTGAAGAAGAAGGTGCACGTGATATGATCGTTGTGCCCATAGGGGATGAGGCAGATCTGTATTATTTCAACTGGGTGAGGGATAACATTGCCTATGTGAACGAAAAGACAAACGGACAGGTTGGATATATCCACATCCCCGATATGGGCCCCGGCGGCCTCAATGAGTTTGTAAAGCATTTTTATCCGCAATTGAAAAAGAAAGCCCTGATCATCGACGACAGGGGCAATGGTGGCGGTAACGTATCACCTATGATCATCGAAAGGCTGAGAAGGAAGCTGACACGGTCGAACATGGCCAGGAACATCACGGTGCCCGGTCACACTCCGCGCCAGATGATGCTCGGGCCAATGGTTTGCCTTATCAACCAGTACTCTGCTTCCGACGGTGACCTTTTCCCGTATTCATTCAAGAAGCACAACCTGGGTAAAGTAATAGGTGTTACCACCTGGGGTGGTGTTGTAGGGATCAGGGGATCACTTCCTTTCATTGACGGAGGGGATATGAGGAAACCGGAATTCGCGTCTTATTCTGCTGAGGTAAGTAAATGGATAATTGAGGGTATCGGGGTTGAGCCGGATATCTGGGTTGATAACGACCCGCACCAGGAATACCTTGGCAAAGATGCCCAGCTCGACAAAGCCATTGAAGTGATACTTGAGGAACTGGAAGACTATGAACCGATCCCGGACATTCCGGAGCCACCGGATAAGAGTAAATAGTAAATAGTAAATAATAAATATGGGAAGCGTGGTGCCTGTGGACAGGGGCTGCGCTTCTTTTTTTTATTCAGATCAGTACCACAGGGTTTATTATCGATCAAAGGTTCTCTGAATTGACTATATTTGAACAAGTAACACCCTGGCTTGTTTTTTTGGCAATGGATCAGGAGAACATTTCAAATATCAGGATGGAATACCGCAAGGCACAGCTCAATAAGGCGGTTGCCGGTAAGGATCCGGTGGCTTTTTTTGAGAAATGGTTCAAGGAGGTGATCAATAGCAGGATTGAAGAACCCAATGCCATGATACTGTCCACGGTTTCTTCATCAGGTAAGCCCTCATCACGGACTGTCCTTTTAAAGGGATTGATCGACGGGCGTTTTATATTTTACACCAACTATAATAGCAGGAAGGGGAAGGAGCTTGAAAGCAACCAGGATGTCGCCCTGCTCTTTCACTGGATGGAGCTTGAGCGGCAGGTGAGGGTTGAAGGAACTGCACGGAAACTGGATCCTAAGCGGTCTGACAGCTATTTCAAATCACGCCCCGCCATAAGCCAGGTGAGTGCCATAATATCTCCGCAAAGCGAAGTCGTTCCCAACAGGGAGCATCTTGAGAAAATAAGGGACGATTATCTTTCTAAGAACAAAGAAAACTACAAAAGACCTGAATTCTGGGGCGGTTATGAGATTACCCCTGAATATTTCGAATTCTGGCAGGGCAGGCGCGGAAGGCTTCACGACCGGATATCCTTTTCGAAGGAAGAGGAGGGCTGGAAATCTTTCAGGCTTGCGCCGTGATCATCTGATCTTATATTCTACTTTGGTCCATGGCATCGCGCTTATCAGGCTGTCGATATCTTTCAGCGGAATTGGATTGTCCCTGAGGTTCAGGGTCCTCAGATTCTTGAGTTGGATTATTTCATAGGGTATGGAATACAGGTTGTTCCCTTCAAGATCAAGGACTTTAAGGCTTTCCATCTTTCCGATTTCTGCATCCAGCGAGCCAATTTTATTTTCATCCAACTTTAATACCTTCAATTGTTTCATTGAGTAAAGCTCCTCAGGGATTTTAGTTACCTGGTTATGGCCAAAGTGTAATTCTTCAATCCTGGGATTGGTCAGCAATTGCAAAGGAATTTCCTCAATATTGTTATGATCAAATATAACTCGCTTCAGGTTCTCTATTCTGAATATTACCGGCGGTACCTCAGTGAACTCATTACGCGCTAAATACAGATCCTGCAAGTAGATCATGTCGCCAATATAGTCAGGGAGATCGGATAGGTTGTTCCATGTGAGCTCTAGTATGTTCAGGTATTTGAGCCGTGCCACTTCATTGGGTACTCTTGTCAGTTTTTCATTGAAGATCACAAATTTGTAAACACTGTCAGGGTTCTCCATCGCCTCGTCGAGTGAACGATAAGTAGGTAACTGATAAAGTTCATCCAGGCTGAACAGAATGTCTTCATCAAAGCTTTCATATTCAATCTCATTGGTGCAACTGTGAACAGATGCTGCTATCAAAAACAATAGAGCAAAAAATCTGATCTTATTCATTTCCTGATGATTTTCCAGAATTAATTATTACTTGTTACCGATAACTTTGTATACCCCGAATCAAAGTATCCGGTGTATGTTTTAATACATCGCATACAGTATTTACATCATTTAGTTTAACAGATGTAGTTATATAGAGCGCTAGAACAGAGAATAGCTGAAAGAAACCTTAAAATGGAATCCGGGACTCAGCCTTTCGAAGAATTGGTCTGTTGCATTATACGATTGAAATACAGTCTCTTCATCCTGGTTAAGAATATTTTCGACTCTCAATCCCAGCGACATATTCTGGTCTTTGCCAAATCTTTTATTGGCATTGAAATTCAGGCTATGAAATGGCTTTGTATATACATCGGGTCTGTCAACGATACCTACATAGAGCAGGGTTTCTCCCTTAACATTGTAATAGAACCCTGCCTGGAAACCATTCAGGAAACCCGATTCTCCGCCGTCATAAGCAAGTCCTCCATTGATAATGTAAGGTGACTGCCCGGCCATATCCCTGTATTCGTCGATGGTTTGCCCTGTGCGTGCATTCTCTAGCCTGGACTGAAACTCTGTCGGGCTAAGTTTTATCCTCGATTCTGTAATTGTTACATTCAAAGTGACACGGAAATTATTCAGGGCATTAATGAAGTTACCCAGGGCCAGCCTGACTTCTGCCTCTGCCCCAAATACTTCTCCATCGCCTACGTTCCTTGGTTGGAAGGCTCCGGTTTGAACGGCATATTGGACAATTTCTATTGGCCTCAGGAACTGTTTATAGAATCCACTAAGTGAAAATATCTGACCGTTCTGCTGGAACAGTTCCCAGCGGACATCAAAATTGTGAATGTCAGTAGTTGTGAGGTTTCCGTCCCAATAAACGATTGTATCATTTCCCTGGACGAATCCATCGAAGAACAGGCCGCCTATGAAAGTCCGGCTCGTAATCGGATCATAGATCTCGGCATAGGACAATTCTTTGAACGAGGGCCTGGCTATGGTTTTCGAATAGGATGCCCTGATATTCATATTTTCATTTACTGTGAATACAAGGTTGACAGACGGGAAGAAGTCCAGTTTATCAAGGACTACATCATTATCAAGTACATTGGTGCCAAGCTGATCTTGCCCGGTATATCGCTGAGTGTAATTTTCAGCCCTTACCCCGATAATTGCCTTCAACCAGTTCATCAACCACAGATCTGCAGAAACATAGGCAGCGGCATAACTTACGCTTGAGTTGAAGGAATTCGGGTTATTGGGAACAAAACGTGCTTCGTAAGTAGTTCCTTTTGTCTCATCTTCACCATTTAAGGGCCATAAATTCTCATCAAAAAACAATTCATTCGGATCGCCGGTAAGAGGAGCACCTCTGATATTTAGTGCATAGCTGAGAATTTCGTAATCCCGCTCTTTATAAGTGTAGGCACCGCCAAATTTAATGTTTGATTTCCTTGCCTGTATGTCAAAGTCTCTTGTTGCATGAACTATACCGGCGAGGTTTATCTCATTAAGGTCTCTCCAGATCCTTTCCGGAAAACCCACTTCAGTTCCAATAGCGGGTGTTCCGTCACGGTCTTCATAACGTGTAAAACGGATATCCGGATCTCTGATGAGGGCCAGGGTTGGTGATACTTTCCAGGTCATTTCCCATTTCGCATCATTGAACTTATGAACCCCTGATATCAGTACATTGGTGATAGAACGTTGACCGTAATCGAGGTTATACTGGTCTGCATCGAATACCGACCCCTGGTCGGAACCCTGGTAATAGAACCGGCCGGCCCTGGATTCACCATTTTGAAGTTGCATTAATTTAATAGCATACTTGGAGTTCAGGGTTTTTACAGCGAAGCCTGCAAGACCGCTAAGCAATACACTTTGCGTGCCGTAGTCGCCGAACTGAAATTCACGCCGTTCCATTTCATAGTTGCTGGGGTTTGCAGAAAGGCCGTACCTTCCAAACTCAGCATCCTTGTAGAATTCGGTATTTAATTTATAAGATATTGCAAATTCATAACCCAGGGTTACTTTTTCAGTGGGCTTCTGGTTTCCGATTGAAAAATCCAGACTGAAATCCATTAAACTTGTTTGCTTCGAAGGCCCCATAATAGGATTGAAGCCCTCAAGTATATCCCTGTACCTCCGGGCTTTTTGCCCGTTAGGATTCCCAACAACCTCTGAGAAAAAAGGAACATTTTCTGTGGCAGGGATTGCCCTTGTCCCGTCATCAAACCCCAGGAAATCTGTACTTCCTCCTTCATATGAAAGGTAATTTGAGTTGAAATGCATCTGTGGATTAAAACCCAACGAGCCTCCAACTTTACCGATCTTTTGATCGGGGAAATCCTTGGTGTTGATATCGATAACTCCACCTGTAAAGTCAGCAGGAAGATCTGCGCTGAAAGATTTGTGCACCAGAATATTGTCTATGATATTTGTGGGAAACAGGTCCATCTGGAGAGAGTTTCTGTCGGGGTCCAGACCTGGTATATCAACACCGTTCAATATTGTTTTGGTGTACCTGTCCCCAAGACCGCGTACATAAACATATTTTCCGCCTTCAACAGAAACACCTGTTACTCGTTTCATGGAAGATGCTGCATCGCTGTCGCCTATTTTCCTGAATGCAGAGGCCGATATTCCGTCAATGACGTTTGCTGACTTCTTTTTTATCGTTGAAAGTGCATTTTCCGTATTCCTCACAGCCTGAGCCGTAATTACCACTTCGCCCAGTTCAACAGTTTCTTCCTTCATGTAAATATTATCAAGAAGGCTCACATCACCGGCAATAATTTCAATATTTTCTATTGTCAGGGATTCATACGATATATATGAAAGCTTCAGGTTGTATGTTCCGGGAGCGACGGAGATACTGAACTTTCCATCAAGATCGGTCAGGGTTCCGGTGGTTGTCCCTTCAACCAGTATTTGAACCCCGGGAAGGGATTCGCCGATAGCTTCATCAAATACAGTCCCCCTGATAAAACCATTCTGGGCATTTGCTCCTGTGCTGATCAGAAGAAAGAATAAGGTTAAAGAAAATATCAATGATCGCATGGCTTGGGAATTATTGGAATTAAAACTAACATAATAAAACTCGCAGATTACCAAAACCTGCGAGTTTTATTAGCATTCAAACTAAATATATTTTAGAAATCATCAAGGCCACCTGCTGCAGCTGCCCATGTCCATGAGAAAGCATTTTTGTCTGCACCTACGGTATTTGCACCGGCTGCTACATTTGTCGCATGAGCATCTGTGCCATCCTTGAAAACATCACTGAGTGCAACTCCGCTGGGAAGGGTTGTTTCCAGCATGTTAAACACGAGATCACCATTGTCATAGTTATCCTGTGTTTCCTGGCTGTCATCGAAGGAGAAGTCGCCTCTTCCGTCAATTGCAGGGTCAGGAAAGTTGAAAAAATAGATCTTTTCGAAAGTACCCCTTGCACCATCACGAAAGTTGCCAAGCTCAGTATTTTCACCGTCGCCTTTGATCGAACCGTTCTTTACAGTATGTGCTGCGAGGTAGGACCCCTCAGGCCCGTCAATTTCAAGACCGTGGTCTGTGTCTTCACCAGCCACAACAATAAAGTTGTCGAGTGTGCCGGCCCATGCCTGGTCAGTGTCAATGGCATCGTCGCCAGGGTTCCAGACCAGTGCATTGGTCACGTTTACTGTACCGCCAAACCATTCGATACCATCATCCTGGTTGGCAACAACTTCCACATTCTGGATTGAAGTGTTATTTCCAACACCACCAAGGGTAAGGCCGTTGATCTCATTACCTTCACCGATATTGGCACCGCCATGACGGATAGAGACATAAGCAACATTACCTGAATTGTCACCATCCTGGTCGCCACCGTAAAGGCCGTTCTGGTCTGAAGGGGGAACACCTTCGATCTGGGTCGGAGATGCATCAGCAGAGATCTTAGCGTTTCCGAGGATCAGCAAACCACCCCAGAGACCGTTGAGGTCAGGATCGAGGTTTGGGCTTGCCAACTGACCAGGCTCGATCTCATCAGCAACTGATGTTAAGATAATGGGCTGTTGGGCTGTACCAACTGCTTCGATTGTGCCACCGCGGGCTACGAGAAGTGCAGTTGCATTGGCGCCAGTGCCGGCCTCGCCTTTAATAATTACACCTGGTTGAATTGTAAGGGTTGCTCCGCTCTCAACAGATACCCTGGCACCCAGAGTGTAGGTCTTCCCTGTTTCCCAGGTTGTGTTCTGTGTGATGTTCGAGGTGACCTTGTTTTCGTCCTGGTTGTTGTTGTTGTTGTCGTCGTCGTCATCGTCGTCTTTACATGCTGAAAGAGTCACAACGATTGCGAGCATCATTAAAGCAAGGATTTGAAGTGTTCTTTTTTTCATGGGATAAAGTTTTGGTTTTGAAAGATTAGTAACTCAAATTTTGTTGCAAAAAAACATTTCGTATTTAAACCTAACTTATCTTTTCGTTTAAGATATTGTTAAGTATATAACATCTATTTAGAGAAAAATTAACATTATGTTAATGATCGTTCCAATCAGCAGAAACTGTAGCCAATTCCCTTGAATGTCTTGATGTAATCTATCCCGATCTTTTCGCGGATCTTCCTGATGTGTACATCTATTGTCCTGTCACCTACAACTATCTCATCACCCCAGATAGCCCGCAGTATCTCTTCCCGTGTAAAAACCTTATTTGGCTTTGAGGTGAGCAATAAGAGCAGTTCAAACTCTTTCTTCGGCAGCATCATCTTTTTGTCGTTCTTGATGACAAGGTATTTCTCCCTGTCGATCGCGAAATCCCTGTACTTTAAAATATTATTATAACTGCTTTTGCTCTGAAGCCTTCTTATGAGAGCCTTGACCCTCATTACCAAAACATTGGGCCGGATGGGCTTTTTAATGTAATCATCAGCACCGGCTTCAAACCCTGCCAGTTGGGAATAATCTTCACCCCTGGCACTGAGCATGGCAATGATCGATTCTTTAATTTCCGGGATCTTTCTCAACTCTTCACAAGTCTCAATGCCGTCCATCCCGGGCATCATCACATCAAGGATTATCAGTCCGGGAAGGTCATTCATGGCCAGCTCAAGGGCATCCTGACCGTTGGTGGCAGTGATTACATCAAAACCGTGTTTCTCCAGGTTATATCCTACAAAATCAAGGATATCGGATTCGTCATCAACAAGAAGGATCAGGTTTTGGTTAACAGACATTATGAAATGTTTTCAGTTGCAAATGTCAACTACACATGTGAAAGCATCTTAAAGAGCCTGTTAAAAAAAGATTAAGGTTTGATCGATGTGTTAATTAATTGTTATTGGCTGGCTGTTGGTTTTCTGTTTTCTTGTTTAATAAGAAGCGTGCTTATGATAGCTGCAGCGCCGGCTACAAAGAAGGTCAGCAGGCGGGAGGTTATCTGTTTTTCGAGCCCTGTGCTGATCCAGATGATGGTGAAGGCCATACCGGCGATAATCGTCACAAGTACAGCCCATCCGTGATACCTTTTCCAGAAAAGGGAGAACAGGATCACTATCGAAAAAGTGCCCCCGATACCTGCCCATACATAGCTTACAAGGGTATAAATTAGGTTCGAAGGCGAATAATAAGCCAGGACCAGTGCAATAACTGCCAAGATAGCTGTCACAACCCTCGACCTCATCAGGTTCAGCTTCCTGTTGTTTACCTTTTCCCTGAGCGCGGGCTTCAGCAGGTTTTCCGAGAACTCTGTGGCGGAAAGGATAAGCAACGAGTCGGCTGTTGAGATCATAGCTGCAATGGCCCCGGTAATAAGGATCGCTGCTATAGTAGGGGGGAAGATCTCTAGCAGTACGGCGGGCATTACATATTCCTGGTCTTTAAGGCCCTCCGGGCCGAAAATGGCAATGCCGATCCAGCCCAGGCTGAGCGCTCCGATATACGCTATAACCGTCCATACAATGCCTACATTCCTTCCTTTTTTAGCCTGTTTGAAATCTCTTATTGCCATGAACCGCATGCTTAGCTGGGGCTGGCCGCCGAGGTAACCGAAAAACCAGGAGAAACCTCCCACGATAACGATGCCCGCCATGAACCCCCCGGCTGCATTGGTCATCGACAGGTAGGAGGGACCTGCCATTTCAAGGGCCTGAGGAATACTGTTTGCAAAGATCTCAGGATTGTCCGAAATATATATGATGCCCACGATCGGCCCTGCCACAAGTGTGACGATCATTACAATGGCCTGGATCATATCAGTATATACCACACTCCTGAACCCGCCGTATATAGTATAAGGTACAATGATGGCTGCAGTGATGAACATACCCACTTTGGCATCAATGTCGAACATCGTATGCAGGGTTTTTCCCCCGCCAAGGAACTGGGCGCCTACATAGAAGAAGAAAAAGAAAACAATGGTTGCGCTTGCCACAGGCCTTATCCATTTCTCAACCCCGATGTGCTTTTTAGCAATATAATCAGTGTAGGTGTTCACCTCATATTTTGCTGCCTCCTTCTGCAACCGCCACGAAAGGATGGCCCAGGCAAAAATGATCCCGGCCACGCAGCCCAGGGCGGTCCAGATCTCGGTAAGCCCCATGGCATAAGCTGCCCCCGGCAGGCCAAGCAATGCCCACGATGATTCACCGGTGGCCCTCTCCGAAAGTGCCGCCACCCAACCCGGCAAACCCCTTCCGGCAATTGAATAGTCTGAATCGGTCTTTACTTTCCTTCCCTGGTAGACCCCCCATGCTATGAGAAGAGCCAGGTACGAAATCATTACGATCAATATCTGGGTCTGAGTTTCCATTTGAATAGTGCTCAGTATTCAGTTATCAATTATCAGTTGTTGGTTTTTAGTTTTTAGTACTATCTCGACTTTCAGAAATCAAATCTCAACTCTCCGGCGCAGCCGGCTGGTGTTGCGGGCGAAGCAGGTCATTCACGGTTTTTACGGGATTGAAAGTTACAATGGGCACTTCAACAAAAACAGTGATCCAGTCGGCCATGGCACCATTCCACAATCCCGGCAATTCCTGAGCCTTTATCTTTTTGCCGTTCCTCGATTTAACAGAGATGAAGCCTGTGGATGGGTCCACAAATTCCTTCAGGTTAAATTTCTTACCGCTGTAATCCTTTATGCTACAGACCAGGTCGACCGGGTTGAAATGGGTTGACTTATCCAATATGTCCTGCTGCTCCTTGTCATCCGGGTCTATCTGTGATGATTCAACGATCTGTAATGAAACATAGCCTTTGTCATTTTCCACCCAGAAAGGCCCGCCGCCCGGCTCGCCTTCATTTTTCACCATACCGCACACTCTTACAGGCCTGTTCAGCATTTCCCTGATAACTTTCGTTTTCTCCTCCCTGTTACCGCTATCCAGCCGGTTTCCTGTTTCAAGCCCGAGTTCACCGGTAATGAACTGTTCCATCTCATTTAACCTGTCGTCTGATACCGGCCCGGCTTCGATCTCCTTAAGGTAGCCGTGGACCTTTTCAGTCAATTTGAGAAGTAAGCCACCAATCACCTTTTTATACTTGAAAGTTAGCGGCTTGAGATGGTCGGGCACAACATTGTCAATATTCTTGATGAAAACAATGTCTGAATCCAGGTCGTTCAGGTTCTCGATGAGCGCGCCATGCCCGCCCGGCCTGAAAAGCAGGTCACCCGATTCATCACGGAAAGGCTCATTGTCCATATCAACCGCAATAGTATCGGTTGAAGGCTTTTGTACCGAAAAAGATACTTTGTACCGCACACTGAACTTTTCACTGTAGTAAGGGAGCACAGAATCTATAAGAGCATTGAAGCCTTCCCTGTGCTCAGGTGAAACAGTGAAGTGAATATTTACAATATCTTTTTTGCTTTTTGAATAATGGGCCCCTTCAACCAGGTGCTCACCAACCGATGTACGCGAGAAATTCCCGTAATGATGGAATTTTATGAGCCCTTTGGGCAGGTTTCCGTAATTAAGTCCCTTTTCGGTGAGTAAATGATCGAGTATCTCATCGTAATTGAATGTAGCGAGCAGTTCCTCCACAGAGTGCCCGGCTTCGGCTATCGATTCGAAAAGCTCATCTGCAAAAGCAAAATTGTTGATGCTTTTGAAGAAATTATGGACTGAATTGAACCCTACATCGGTGAATTCCTCAAGCGGGATCTGTTTCTTTTCGGTAGGCAGGGACCTGAACTCGAAGAGATGCTTGAACATGCGTGTGGCTGCACCAGAGGCGGGTACAAATTTCATTATTCTCCTATCTGCAGCAAGCCTGTCGAAATTTTCCTCCAGGCCTGATATTTCATCATCCGTGAATTGCCTGATACCTCTTCCTGAAGTGGCCGGGGCAACCAGTTTTGCAAAAGGGAAACCGGTTTTAAAGTTCCTGAGCTG
Source organism: uncultured Bacteroidales bacterium (assembly GCA_964644135.1). Classification (GTDB taxonomy): domain Bacteria; phylum Bacteroidota; class Bacteroidia; order Bacteroidales; family JAGOPY01; genus CAZMOK01. The sequence goes on from CAZXWD010000004.1 coordinate 52,608, forward strand.
TTCTTCAATTTTCTCTGGAGTTATCCCCTTTTTTTCAATTTGCCTTAGGTCATTGTCTTTCAGCATGTAACCTGATTTAGGATTTGTAAAAAAAATTTGGAATCCGGAAGATTGACGTTTTGTCAATGCCGCAAAATTAGAAAGTTAAGATAAAATGGAAGCTTTATTTTATATTAAAATATTTTTAAGATGGTCAGTTTTTGCGGTCTTGAAAAATTATTATCTTTGCACCCGCTTAGCCCAGGTGGCGGAAATGGTAGACGCGCATGGTTGAGGGCCATGTTTCCGTTTGGAAGTGCAAGTTCGATTCTTGTCCTGGGCACAACCTTTCAAAGAGCTTAGAGTTTAGAGCTTAGAGTTGAGATTGCGAAGAACCTATCTTAACTCTAAGCTCTAAGCTTTCAACTCTAAAAAAAGGCCCAAGTGGCGGAATTGGTAGACGCGCTACATTCAGGGTGTAGTGGGCGAATGCCCGTGCAAGTTCGAGTCTTGTCTTGGGCACATTTGAGAATCATTTAACTATCACAATCTTCTGTGCTGGAGAAAACTGTTAGAATTTTTGCTCTGTTTGTTTTCCTGATTGCCGGCACAACTACCAAAGCTCAGGATACTGCTTTCCGTGAAACCATTCCCGAAAAGATAACCTTTTCGTACGATAATGCGAATGGTGCCGATGATTACAGAAATCCGATCCTTCGTGACCTGTCCCTTTCACTTCAGGAACCATTAAAGTCGATCAGTTTTACTCTCCGTTACGACCGCGAAACGGTTCTCAACAGCCCGGACTACATGACTTACGAACTGGTAAATACTCTTCACTTTCCATATATTGAGACTTTTATATACAGGAGCATGGATATTTCCGGTGTGCTTCTGCCCGGTTCGGCCGAATTGCTGTTCTCAATTACAGACACATCAGGTATTGAGGTCAGAAGAGTGAAGTTGAACTATCTTTTTAATGACACCGCTTCAAATGGTCAGACAGTGAGTTCCCGGTTCTTCCTGGAAGAGCCTTTTGTCCCCGGGATAGTTAATTTGCTGGAAACCAAATGGACATTTTCCAGGAAAGACTACGAAATGTTCAGAAAAGGGGTGAACCAGGTAGATGATTATTATGCTGCAGGTAATCTCTTAAACGAACTGGTTGGCGACTACCGGGATGAATTCCCGGATGACCCCGGTTTTATGCAACAGGTAGCCTGGTTCTTAGAGCTTGAAAGGGTTCTTGGTATCATCGACCGGCAGGTCAATCCCGGTGAAAAAGTGGCAGGAACAGAGGCTGAAAAAAAATATATTAAGTCTTTCAGGCTTGCCAGACGGTTTATGACCAGGATGAAGACTCTTGCTCAGCAGCAACTTCGCCAGGGGTATATGCCCGACTCATTGGAAGTCCGCAAGAAAGCTTCGCTGCTTGCTGGTATGCATAACGACTATTTTATTCTTGCCGAAAATACTGATCACCGTTATACAACTTATTACAGCAATTTTGCTGAAGTTGAAAGCATAGGCGAACTCGTCACGGAGCCCTGGTCAGGGATGCTTGCTGCCGGCCACCATAATTATATCGACTGGACAGGCCGGTATAAAGTACTTTACCTTAACGGGTTACTGGATTCTTACCTTGATCACTATTATACGTACGACAGCCTCCAGGATTATTACAGGGCGCTTGTATTTCTTCAGAATGCAAGCATGGTGTACAGCAAGCTGCTCGATCCGCCCTACTTAGTTGATTTTAACCATCTCTTTACAAAGACCGAGAGGGGCATGGTAAATGCTTATAAAAGGATCATCGACAAAGCCCTTGAAACCGACAACCTCTATATCGCCGATATCTATTTCAAAGAGCTGATGAAAAGGCTCAGGATGAGCGGGGGATATCCAAAGTTCGATACCGTCCTCGATTTCTACAGCTCAGAACTGGCCTACAGTTACCTTGAGAAGAGCGGCCAGTTGAATTTTGGCGGCAATGCAGGAGAAGCTTTGGTTTTTCTGGATATGGCCGAGGACCTGTGCATGTATGAGGGGCTATGCCTGCCCGATACCCTGCCGGCATTCCGTAAAGACCTCGACAGCCTGAGGGCTGTGGCCAGGGCCGACAAGGTAATGGAATTCCTCAAGGCAGGGGAAGTGATGAAGGCCGAAATGGAACTGGATGAACTTAGGAAACTGGGGGTGGGACCAGATATTTATGAACAACTTTACGACACCTTTGCGATAGCTAAATATAACTATTATGCAGGTATCGGTGACAGATACATGATGTTTGATGAGTATAGATATGCCTGGTGGGCTTACGTCCTTGCATCGGGTTATGACCGATATCTGAACAATAATGAAATGGAGTTGCTTTTTGACAAGATGAGGTTGGCATTGAAGCCTGTCATGCTTGACTATCTGAATTTCATAACACCCGAACGAGCTGATAACGAATACGGTGCTTCCAGGCAAAAGCTTTTGGAAGTAGAACTTATTTATCAGAGATATTTTATACAGGACAATGCAGTGACATATCCGGAAATTGACAGCCTTATGGAGAAAAAGTACCTGCTGTTGGAAGCGAGCCGTTGCTCATTTGTTCAAAAGACTGTGGATTCACTTTACAAGGAGGCAGCGAAGCACCTTTTTGGTGAAGGAAAGTATTTACTTGCCAGGGAGGAGTTACAAAAGGTAGAAGGCCATATCGATGAGAACCCTGACTGCAATATTGATAGATACCTCTTGGAAAGAAGACTAGACCGTGTTGCCCTCATTGAGACCTATCATGAAATGCTTGAGGAACTGAATGCTGAGGTTTCTGATTCACTCTTTGTAAAACGATCATTCGAACTTGATGATTTTTACCTTGAGAATGAACTTGATCCGTATATCAAAGGGCACAGTATGACACTGGAGAGGGTAATAGACTCGGAAGATGAGGGCCTTATGGGTGCACTGCTGGACCACTATTCAGAAACATCGGGTGACCGGCAGGCGCTTGAAGTTTTGTGGGGAATGAGGGAGTCAGGCATACGCTCCAAAGACCTGAGGATCTACCAGTCACAGATGGGGAGAAGACTGGCAGAGTCTGATTTTGAAAATGATCAGGAAATCGATCCCTATGTCAGGGTAAATGATTACACCCTTAATTACTCCTTTTTCAAGGACCTTCGAAGGTCGTACCTTGAACGCTGGGCCGAATTGTCGGGCACTGAAAAGAAAACATCGTATTTTTGGCGGAAGATCAGGAATTTTTTCAGGAAAAAATAAATTTTAAAGAGTATGAAACTTTTACTTATCAGTAATTCGACCAATGTTGGGGAGGCCTATCTTGGCTGGCCCAAGGACTTTATCAAAGATTTCTTAAAGGATACAGGTGTCAAAAACATACTTTTTGTGCCTTATGCAGGGGTAGGGCTTGTGGAAGAAAGCATTGAAGCTTCTTATGATGCGTATGAGAAGAAGGTACAGGATGTGTACGACGAACTTGGTTATGGCATCCATTCTCTTCACAAAGAAAAAGATCCCAAAGCGGCCGTTGAAAAAGCCGAAGCCATCGCAGTGGGTGGCGGTAACACATTTTACCTCGTATACATGCTCCATAAGCTCGGAATAGTTGAAACAATAAAACAGAAGGTTATTGACGGGATGCCTTACATGGGATGGAGCGCCGGATCAAATGTAGCCTGTCCTAGCTTGAGAACCACAAACGACATGCCCATCATCGAGCCTGAAAGCTTCAGTTGCATGGACCTGGTACCTTTCCAGATCAACCCCCATTATCTTGATGCCAATCCTGAAGGTCATGGCGGCGAGACCAGGCAGCAGCGTATTGAAGAATTCCTTACTGTGAACCGTGAAATGACGGTTGTGGGGCTGAGGGAAAGCTCGTTACTTGAAGTCGATGGTGAAAAGATGTACCTTAAAGGGGCAAAACCGATGAGGCTGTTCAGGTTTGGAAAGGAGCCTGAAGAATATGAACCGGGCAGTGATGTCACTTTCCTTCTTTAATATCTTTCAGCAACAATTGCTAACACAAATATTGGGTGGAATTGGTTGAGAAGTGATGGAAATAGCTGTTTGCAGCAAGATGTAGTTGGAAATAGCAAGATGTAGTTCGCAATTACTACAACAACCTCCATTATTAATTATTAATTATTCATTGTTAATTGTTCATTGTTCATTGTTAATTGTTCCTGTTTTCTAAAAAGGGACCGTATGTGGATAGAGGTAAACCACTATTCCCCCTATAAGAAGAGCAAAGAATCCAAGCAGGAGGAAAAAGAAACCTATTACTTTCTTCTTCCTTATAAAGCCTATTACTGATACCACGAAAAACAGAAGGCTGAAGATAAAAAGCTGGATGATCATTATATTATTATTGCAATGCAGTTAATTACTGTTGTTTAAAAAGAGTAAGGCATTCTTTCCTTTTAATTCCACCATTTATTTCGACCGGATACCAGCTCTTCTGTGCCAATTCTCCGGAACTGATATGGATCTGGTTTTTGAAGTCTTTTATATCATCGATAGAACAACCAAATACGACTTTTCCAATACCAGCCCAAATTGCAGCACTCATGCACATCGGACAGGGTTCACAAGTTGTTACCAGGGTCAGTTTACTGTTGTCGGACACCTTCAGTTCTTTAAGCTTCCTGATTACGTTTATTTCAGCGTGTGCAGTGGCATCCTTGTCTGAGCGCACAGAGTTAACAGCTGAGATGAACTCTTTGTTCTCGTTCACAATGATTGCTGCAAAAGGTGTCCCGGAATCCACGGCCATTTCTATTGCCATTTCCATGTACTTATTTTGTTCGTCCCTGTTCATTTGATAAGGGTTTTCGGATCAAAGATAGGGAAATGGGAATTGAACTTTGCTTAATTGATATTCCCTTTTCCGTTTTTCCTTTTTACTCAGGAATTTTTTGGATATGTAAATTACTTCAATACCTTTGGACTACTGTTCTGATATTAACCATTAATTAAAGACAAATTATGAAGAAAACACTTCTCTTAACCCTGTTTTTCTCTCTCTTGATTTCAGGCGGTTTGTACAGCCAGTGCGGTAATATTGGCCTAGTGGGTGAATTCAGTGGCTGGGGCAACGAAGGAGACCTTATGATGACCCAGAATCCCGGAAACCCAGATATCTGGATAGCCACCATCGTACTTGATGTAAACAGCAATCAATACGACCCCCAGGATATTATAGAGGTCAAATTTCGTGAAAACAACGAGTGGTCTGTGAACTGGGGTGCCGCTGATTTTCCTGCAGGGATTGGTCACCAGGACGGACCTAACATCCCTGTACCGATAGACCTTGAAGCTGAAAAAACTGTCTACCAGGTGATCTTTAATTGCAGCACGGGTGAATATTCCTTTTCCCCCTGTGGTCCTATAAGCCTTATAGGTGAATTCACAGGTTGGGCAGGTGACCATTTCCTTACACAAAACCCTATGAATCCCTGCATATGGGAAACCAACCTGGTCCTTACCAATGAAATGGACCAATATCCCCCTGATGATATCATTGAAATGAAGTTCAGGCATAATTCCGACTGGATAATTAACTGGGGGGGGCTGGAGTTTCCTTCCGGCACCGGGCTTCTCTATGGTCCAAACATACCTGTCCCCATAGACCTTAATGCATCGGAGGATTCATATAAAGTTACTTTTGATTGCAGCACAGGTGAATACACTTTTGTTCGAGCTGAGAAGATCCCCCTTTCAAACTGGGCCCTGGCAATAGGATTGGCCCTGATTGTGGGATTCACCGTTTTTCGTTACAGAATGCGGATTTAGATTAAAGATATACAGTTCCGGATCCAGGATATTGGGGATTAGGAAGAACTACCAGGGAAAATTAATTTTGTTTCACCTCTCATTACTTCCTTTTTAAATTGTAGACCGTAAAGTGTAAACTGTAAATTTCCAGTGATCGCGGCGGGACTCGAACCCACAACCGACGGCTTAGAAGGCCGTTGCTCTATCCAGTTGAGCTACGCGACCGTTTCGGGCTGCAAAATTAATCAATCTGCCTGAAAATCAAAAGGAATATTTTATTTGCCTGATGCCGTATCAGGTGGGGTTGTAAGCCTGATAAACTTACGATCATCAAGGAGATGCAGAAGCAAGGTGTCGTTCCTTATGGCGTCAAAATCATGATATCCCTTATCTATGGCGTTTTCCAGCTCATCAACTGCCTTGTTTATATCATGGTTGCCTGCGTAATACCGGCTCGCCAGGTAATGCGGGGCCGGCCATTCCGGTCTGGCAAGGCTCCATATCTCCAGGTATATTGGGACAAGTACCGACTCATCACTGTTTAACACTGCCTCGTACTGTATGTAAGCAGTTCTCCAGATGTAATCGAGCAACCTTTCACCCAGCAATGTATCGTGGATTGTTTTCGCTCTTTTAATGTACTTATTGGCTGTTTTTACCTGTTTCTTCCACCATCTCATGTGTTGGATCTCAACCCCCGGCTCATAGTCGAATGACCGGTAGGCTCTGAAGGCATTTCGATATTCTTTAATGTGTGTTTGTTCGATCTCGTTGCTTTTTTGCCTGGCTTTCACTTCCTTCCTGAACTCAGGCTCATTCATTATTTCATACATCAATAGTTCATATTGCTCAACATCCTTGATCCCTCTCAGGGCCGAAACCATGAACTGGTAATTCCTGAAAGCATTATGGAATTTCTTCTCTTCCACGAGCTCTTTTCCCAGGGATTCGTATTCCTCTCTGAATTCATACAAAAGATAATAATCCATGTACTTGTAATGCTTGTCCATCGACCGGATCTTCATCCACAGCAAAGCTTGACCAATAGTCCCGGCGGGGGGCCAATCGTGACCGCCTTCAAATTCCAGGGTTTCGTGGTTCACATCAAAGGTTTTGAGCCACCGGTCGAGGTTCATCATCTCCTGGTAATTGAAGTCGCGGTTGCCTATGAGTCCGATATAGTCGAAATCAATATCGAAATTGGGCGGATAACCGGGTGAGAAGCCGGCCCCGCATCCTATAACCCCTGCAAATTTACCGGTTATCATGGCAATGCTACTTGCTATTCTGGATCCTCCGGAAAAACCTGCAAGGTATAATCTTTCCCGGTCGAGGGACAGCCTTTCGTAGGTATCCTTAAACATAGCATCGGCTGCGGCATAAATGGGATCCCAGGGTCCGTTGCGTGCATTGTTCGAACCTGCGACGACAAAACCGTATTTTTCAGCAGCCTCACTGAAGAGGCCAACAGCATGAGGGCCCCTTGCCTCCGGATCGAAAACGTACACTACAGGCCAGTTATCGCGGTCAGGGTAATTGGCAGGTAAGTATAAGGAATAGGAAATGGAACTGTCGTCCGGAAAATGTATGGTATCGATTACTTTTCCAACCGGTAACTGTGCCTGTACCGGGATGTAGTAGAATACAAAGGGTAGCAACAGGTAAAAAGGTAGTTTCCTCATTCCACCAAAATAAGGGGTAAAGATAAGAAAGGCTTAAACTCCTCAAAAGAAGAGATTGATTTTATTGAGAGGGATAAAAATTATTACCGGATCAGGAGCTTTCCGGGCTTGTCAGTGAACCTTTTCTTAATAATATTCGTATTCCGAATAAAACTTCCTTACAGCGGTATCCAGGTCTTCAAATACGACATAGTGATTTTTGCAACCATGTCTTGAACAGATATTAATCCTGCCGCCCACAGTGCAGATAAACGATACAATTGGTGCTGAACAGATATCACATTTAACATTTTTTCGTTGCAGGTTCTGGTTGCAATGAGGACAAATAAACTCAACCACCTCATCTTCCGGTATGGCGGTATCGCAGGTATAATTATAATCACCATAAATAGAGCTCAGGTAGATGTTGCCCTTATGTCCGGGGAAAGCAATTTTCAGGTAAATACTGTTTTTGTTATTAATGAGATGATGGTCATCCATCAACAAGGTATTGCAGTGAGGGCATCTCACTTTAACAGCAACTCTTTTTGTCATTTTTTATAGAATTTAGGTAGATGCAGAATATTGAAATACAGTTTTTAAGATACAATATTTTACATGCAAAATCAAGTGATTTATTACACTGATTTACTGATATGCACATCGCAGGCGGGGTAGCTGAATTATTTTTTTATCAGTATGGTTAAAGCAACGCCTTGAGGCGTCTGAAATTATGAGGAATCATAGTAACATCAAGGACCATTTAGGTTATGGCCTGTTTAAACAATACACTCATTTAAAACTTAAGCTGTAAAAGGGATCATGACAGGTTCTGATCCGGAATATGATTTAAATTCAGGATTGCTGAGTTCCAGACTTTTTTGAGAACTCTTCCCTGTAGTATTTCATTGGTGCGAGAAGAAAGCCGTAGTTGTAGTGCGCATGCGGCTTGTGATGATCTTCATGGGCCTTCAGCGTGGCCCTGAGGTACTTGTTCTCCATTCTTCCCAGTTTGATCCGCTGGTGCACATATACATCATGAAACAGGAAGTATGCCAGTCCGTAAGCGGCTATTCCAATGCCAAAATAGAAAAGGAGCCAGATCTCCCTGCTCAGGCCGAAATACATGGCCAGGAATGCGGGGATCGCAAAAATTACCGCAAACAGATCATTGTACTCAAACTTCCTGCCATCCCTGATATGATGATCTTTGTGAAGTACCCACAAAAATCCGTGCATTACGTACTTATGGGAGAACCAGGCCACGAACTCCATGAAAAGGAAACCGGCTATTATAAAAAGTGCTGCGAAATACCATACCATAACTTTCAGTTTTTGACAGACACAAATATAATAATTAGATAGTTACCGTTTACTTTAACAGTTGAGGGCGGGAAATGTTAATTAATGAACAATGAAAGCTCGGGAGCGCAGGGGCTCAGAAGCTCAGTAGCACAGGAGTATAAGAGGTTAAGAAAATAGGAGGGGAAGAGGGGAAGAGGGGAAGATGTCAATTCTAAATTATGAATTCTAAATT
>CAZXWD010000005.1:0-4390 GCA_964644135.1 uncultured Bacteroidales bacterium
TTGGTGCCCGGTTCCTGTCCCATAAAATTATTGGCCGGGAAACCGATAATGGTAAAATCATCCCCTCCGTAAGTTTCAAAAAGTTTTTGAAGGTCTTCGTACTGCGGTGTGTATCCGCATTTTGAAGCGGTGTTTACAACCAGTACTTTCTTGCCTTCCAGTTGTGCAAGGTCGTATTCACTTCCGTCTATAGCGGTTACCTTGAAATCATGAAAGTTTTTCATTTCTTTATTTTGTGCATTGATGTTTACTTGAAAAGTAAAAATTAAAGCAACAATTAAGGTAAGTGTTCTCATTTCAATTGATTTTTCCTAAGAAACAACTTCTGGCCTGCAATGTTCACAAGCATTGATAAAGAGCAGATCAGCGCCCATTCATTCTTGTATATAAATACTACTTTTGCCTATTCATCCGAATGGTAAGGTTTTCGCTACCGGAACTCAACTCAAAGGAAAAAAGCGCTTTTCGCCTGCATTTTTTCTACCAGGTTATGCAGGGCGTGATCCTGGGTGTGCTGGCCCTGAACGAGTTCGTGTTTATTAAAAGTCTGCAGGGGACTAATTACCAGCTTGGTTTCCTTTTCCAGTTCAGCATGATCGTTTTCACTTTCCTTATCGTGTTCAATGAACTCAGGAAAAGGATCAAAAACAAACGGAAAATGCTGAGGATAGTCGGGCTGGTAACCCGGTTACCGCTTCTTTTGATATTCTTTTTTCCTGTGAGCCAGCAGGAATTCACCTCCAGCCATTTCTATCACTACATATTCCTTGGGATCTTCCTGTTTTACTATTTTGGTAATATAATGATCTTTCCGGCCATCAATGTGCTGTTGAAGACCAATTACCGCCACGAGAACTTTGGCAAGCTATACAGCTACACAACATCGATCAACAAGCTGGTCACAATGGCCACGATCTTCTTTTACGGGCTGCTGCTCGATGTCGATAATTATGCCTTTACCTATGTCATCCCGCTGGCGGGCATTATGGGATTAACTGCGGTCTTTGCCCTTTCCGGGATTGATTACAGCAATGTTGTACAGACACCGTCGGCAGGATCACTAAAAAAGTCGGTAAGGACCTCGGTAATGCGGATGGTGTCGATCCTGAAAAACAACAAGCCTTACCTGCACTTCGAGATCGGGTTTATGTTCTACGGATTCTCATTTATGATAACTGTGGTGATCATAAATATATTTTTTGAGGATGGGCTTGGCCTTAATTACACAAGTGTTGCCTTTTACAAGAATGCTTACAACTTACTGGCCATAATCCTTTTACCGTTTGCAGGCAAACTTCTTGGAAATATTGATCCCAGGAAGTTTGCCTCGATAACTTTCGGTTCCCTGATGATCTATACCCTTTTTCTGTTGCTTACCGATCTGTTCCCGTACCATATGGTTGGATGGAATATTTCCTTCTATCCGCTTTTGATCGTAGCCTTCTTGTTCTATGGGGTTTTTGCCGCCACCATGGTGCTTCTCTGGAACATCGGCTCTGCCTATTTCTGCCAACCCGAGGAGGCAGATGATTACCAGTCGGTCCATCTTTCGCTCACTGGAATAAGGGCGATCATAGCGCCCATTTTTGGTGTATTTTTCTATGAGCAGTTAGGGTTCAGGGGGACTTTCATCCTTGCCATTGTTTCACTGGCAATATCTGTTGGACTTATGAGATGGTCGTACGACAGGGATAGAAAAAGACTTGCTAAGGAGGCAGGCAACACAACGGCAATGGCAGATTAGAGTTTTCTGCCGCACTTTTTACAATAGCGGGCATCTTCATCATGCTCGATGTTATGGCATGAAGGGCATTCTTCGGGTTTTTCATCCGATATTCTCCTCGCTTTTGATATTTCCACCGAGATAATACCTGTGGGTACCGCAATTATGGAATAACCAATGATCATAATAATGGAGGCGATCATTTTTCCGACCACTGTGCCGGGTGAAATATCACCGTAACCTACTGTTGTTAAAGTGACTATGGCCCAGTAAATACTTTCGGGGATATTCCTGAAACCGTTCTCGGGCCCTTCGATGAGGTACATCAGGGATCCCATTATGACTACTATGGTAAGAACCGTCCAGAGAAATACGAAGATCTTATGACCGCTGTTCCTCAACGATTGCGCCAGCTCAAGGCTTGCACCCACATAACGGGTCAGTTTGAGTATCCTGAAGATCCTGAGAAGCCTCAATATCCTTACCACGATCAGGAACTGGCTACCTGCCAGGAAGATACTTATATAGGTAGGCAGAATGGCAAGGAAGTCGATAACACCATAGAAACTGAATATGTACCTCGTCTTTGGCCTCCTGATCGTGATGATCCTTAATAAATATTCAATTGTAAACAATATGGTGAAAAACCATTCTGCATATAAGAAATAAGTCCCATAGCGCAGGTTCAAAACATGCACACTATCTAAGAAAACTATAAAAACACTTATAAGGATGGAAACGAGCAGGATCTCATCAAAGATCTTTCCTGCAAGGGTATCAGTGTGAAAAATGATCTTATACCATCTTATTTTCCAACGATTGCCTTTTTTCCGTTCAGTGGCTGCCATTTTACCTTTTAATTTTCTTTAGGATTCAACCAATTTACAATTATTCTTCAGAACTTCTCGAAGATCCCCAGACCGAAGAGGGCAAAATCATACTTTACGGGGTCCCGGGGATCGAGTTGTTTTAAGACACCGGTCAGTTCTTCTACAGCCTTCCAGTCGTCTTGCTTTCTTTTCAATATCCCGAGTTTCCTGGCAACTGTGCCTGAATGGATATCGAGCGGGCAGTGGAGATCAGAAGGACTGACCTTCTTCCATATCCCGAAATCCACACCATGGTCATCCCTTCTTACCATCCACCTCAGGAACATGTTGATCCTTTTTGCAGTCGAACCCTTCAGCGGGTCGGCAATGTGCTTCTTTGTCCGTGGAAGATGATCGAGCTCGAAAAAAGTACTTTTAAAATAACTTATAACAGGGGCAATGTTGTTTTTGCTGAACAAGAAAAGATCTTCAAGGCCACCGTAATTTTTGTATATATTTTGTAAGGATGTGAGGAAATAAATGCAGTCGTCGCCATTGAAAGTCCTGTGAGTAAAAGTCATAAAGGGCTTCAGGTCTGAAGGGGCGAAGCCTGAAATGAATTCATAGGGGCTGTTGTCCATCATTTCCAGCAGCTTTCTTGAATTGTTGAGGATGGTAACCCGTTGCCCCCAGGAAATAATTGCTGTGAGAAAACCGGATATTTCAATATCCTCTTTCCTTGCATAGGAATGAGGAATTGAAACAGGGTCGAGCTCGATAAAGTCGGGATTATTGTACTTCCTGTACCTGCTTTCAAGTAATTCAATTATTTCCTGTGATAGTTCCAATTTCCCTGTTATTTAAAATGTTGATAAAATCAGCGGCAAAAGTAACTGAATACTTTTATTTTTGATCTTTTCAGAAACAAGCTGATGGGTCAGGCGCTCGAAAAGTTTTTTATTGTTTTCCTGGTTGCCATAACAGGGATCTGGAAGGCTATACCCGTAGGATACCTGCTGAAACTCGATCCTGTGCTGGTAATGCTGGCCACCACTGCAGGTGCATTTATCGGGGTGTTTGTGATATATGGGCTGGGCAAACAGATCAAGAAATACATTTTGAACCGGCTTGAAAAGAAAAGGAGGTTGCAAAAGAAATCAAAGAGGTTCAGCGCCATATTTGAAAAATATGGCCCCGCAGGTGTGGGGCTCATCAGCACACTGATCTTCGGGCCAAATGTCACGATGGCCCTGGGTCTTGTTATTGTGAGATCTGACAGGAAGCTACTTTTCTGGACACTGGCCGGCACATTGATATGGTCGGTTATTCTTACACTAATTGCTTACAGCAGCATAGAATTATTCAATAAATTACAATCCAACTAAAAAGGTCAACATGAACACCAAAGCCGAAATCGATTCAGTACTGAACAGGAAAAAACTGGCTTTCGCAGGGGTTTCCGGTGACCCTAAGAAATTCAGCCGGGTAGTTTACAAAGAACTTAAGGATAAGGGATACGAACTCTACCCTGTCAATCCAAAGCTGGATGAAGTTGAAGGTGACAAATGCTACAGGTCTGTGTCTGATTTACCCGATGATGTAAAATGGGGTATACTGATGACCCCTAAAACATCCACCCCTGACGTATTAAAGGAAGCAATAGACAAGGGGTTCGAAAGCATCTGGATACAGCAGGGGGCACATTCCCCTCAGGCCGTGGAAATGGCAGAAAATGCCGGGATCAAACTGGTCTATAACAAATGCATCATGATGTTTGCATCACCGGTAAAGGGGGTTCATGCCTTCCACCGTTTCCTGGCCAGGATCTTTGGCAAAGTACCCGCCTAGCAGTCATCCG